>NZ_JAQZSD010000016.1:0-90727 GCF_028674935.1 Lysinibacillus sp. CNPSo 3705
GATATTGATAATTTATTTTTAGCTAAATTTGTAATTGGTTATTTAATTTTTCTTGTTTTATTCCTTATTTATATAGTAACCGTATCTATAATAAATTTAAGAAAATTAGATAAGATAGATAAAAGAACACGGTTCTTAAAACTTATTGTTATTACCATTCTAATTAGTTGTTGTAACTTTATTTTGTACTATTTAAGAGAACCATCCAAAATAACTTTTTACAATATTGTACTTTCACCATTAGTTATATCACTCGTTTTAATTTTTTCGGATTTACCGTTCTTATCGAAAAATAAAAAATATTAGGATCTTTAAAATTGCGGGGCTTATAGATGAGTGATTCTCTGATTTACGAGTCCTTTTCTTATGCCCACACATAGCTGTATGACTTGCTGCACATTACCATTCAATACCAATGGATAATATTCCATGTTATAATTTTGAAGGAAATTATGATTAGTATAAAAGGATTTTAAAGACCCTTGGAATCCTACGCAAAAAGAGATAAAAAAATGGGCATATAGTGATGAAATGGAACCTGTGCAAGATTGGGAACTCGCTATCTATAAATTCGAAAATATACCAATGATTTGTACATTTGTTGAGGATGAGCAATGCGAACATACTTCTTATTTCCTTAATACTTTATATGTTTTCATTGGCGATATGGTTCGGGTAGGTAGAGATATTCAAAAGCTAACTCAATTACTAGATATGATTGAACATACAACCAAATCAAAAGAACTTAAATTGTGGATTGAACGTTCTCAACTTCTCATTGAATATCCGGAATACTATGATAACTTTTATTGGGGTCTTTGTTCAAAGTTTGTTTATGACTGATCACAATTTTAATATAGCCATAAAAGTTAGGATTTGCATCTAGGATCGATATTCATACCTGCCAATTTCTTTTGTTCTCTTCTCCAGCATACTGATTGCTTCTAATTTATTTTTGTAAGTTAATTCTTATCTTTTTTCCCCCTGTGGTACGGTCAATCATCTGTTGCATGTTTTCTACATATAGTGGGAGGTAATAATTTGATTATTTTTTCGTTTATTATCGTTTACTTCATGCCTATACTCGGGATTATTTTTTGTTTAAATCTTGTCAGCATTTTAACTAAAATTAAGAAGGATGAAAAGACAGCGAAGAATACATTTTGGCTTACACTTTCATTCGTTCTAATAATTTGGTCTATATCTATGGGAACTATTATGGAGTAAGACGAAATTGCCAACTCCATTTTGTTAGGAGATTTCTTCTTTTTCAAGAACATACGAAATAACAGGAGGAGTTACTATGTGGGAACACGAAAGTTATTCATTTAGTCGGTTATTTTTAAATCGCAATCTTGAATTCTTTTTTATTCAAGGAGTAAATAATTCGGATAATTTTGATGAATATTGGGATGGAAGAATTATAGAAGTAATAGGATACGTTGTGATTTACATTGATATCGAAACAAATGAACAAAAAAATTTCATATATTTAATTGAAAAGGATAATAAAAAATACGATAATGCAATTAAATATACAAAGAAATTTATCGCACAAATGACTTTATCTGACAAACTTTCCGATAGGGAAAACTTTAAAATTCTAAAAACGGAAATAAACGGCAAGTTGGTTTCGGAACCGTATAAAGATTTTATAAAAGTTATTGTGAAAAATGAAATTCCTGAGTTTGTTCTAGACTTGTAAAATAAAACCGAGTGGACAACGCTACGTCTGTCACACCCTTACGCAATTATCGTCCTGCGTATGCGGTTGTCGTGAAGCTTGTCCGCATGAGTGCGATTACCCTGCCGTAACAGCCGATAATCCTCCTCACCTTTTCAATTGGCAGATGCGCGCCTTCATCACAACCGTAAACAAGGAAACGGCTTGACCTGTGATATAGCCGAATTTACTGCGTTGGCTCGGCGTAACCTGACGTGTTTTTAATGACGCTTAAACGGCTTCTCGTCAGTGAGCGTTCCTAAAAAAGGCAATAGGAAACTAGACCTTTGCATTTTACGCTTTTTTCGAGTAAAATGAAGGCATATCATCGCTCATATTCAATTATGGGTGAAACACTTATGCTGGCGGGCATATTTGTGTTAAATCGGAATAAGAAAGGTCTAGCGTTGGAGCGCTAGGCTTTTTCTTTTTATTTGCGTATTTTTGTTCTCAATTTCCGCAAAGGTGAATACTCTAAGTGCTAAACCTGTATATCACCGTCAGTCATCTGCACATATCTGCGAGTCATCGTAATACTTGAATGACCTAAAATTCGCATTAGCGTATACGGATCACCGCCATTTAAAATGAAATTGCAGGCAAACGTATGTCTCCAGGTATGTGCGGTACTCCGAATTTCTTTACCTACTCCGGTAACATCTCCGTAATACTTCAAACGTTTATTCATCTGCGTATCTCTCACTTCTTCACCGTAACAAGACAAGAAAATACGTTTAGATTCCGGGAAATGCTGCTTATTCTCGTCTACCAACTCAAATAGAAGTTTTAATGTATCCTGCGATATTGGCACAACTCTATATCGACGATTTTTATTAAACTCCGCACCTAAATGAATGCAACGAGTCTTAACGTCGATTGATTCAGGTGTAATCGAAAGCAATTCATTCATTCGCATTCCCGTATCCAATAGACAGATTTGAAAGACATAATCGCGGAATCCTACGTAAGTACGTTGATCGCAAGCGTTTATTAGCGCTTCAATTTGTTCATCTGTAAACGATTCTATTTTGTCTATATCGTCTTTTTGGCATCTGATATTATCCATCGGACTTACGCGTACCATGTTCTCCGCCTTCCAAAAATTAAAGGCAACCTTTAACGCTCTAATCCGCATATTAATAGTTGCAGCCGATAAACCTTTGCCGTAGTCACCGCTCATGTATTTATGATTCTTAAAACGCGGCGCTTCTTCTGTTATATAGCGAATGTAATCACGGCACATTGTCGATGTAATATCGTTTACATACCGAACTTTATAATTAGCCTCGAATAATCATTCGGTAAAATAATGCCAGGTGTTCGAATAATCCTCTTGCGTCCTTCTTCGGATACCTTCGCCAATCTTAGCTGTAATGAAATAATTCCATGCGTCAGACAGACCGATTTTATGTAAGGTCGTAATCGATTCATTTTCACGCGTCTCTACTCTTGCTCTGCGTCGTTTAATTGAACGGTTTTCAGACATAAAAAAAGCGCTCCCTTCCGTATCGTTTTTCAATACGTAAGAAAGCGCAATTTAGCGTTAATATTCATATATCCGATAGAAACCAACTAACAACTAGTCGGTATAAATACGTAAGCATGACGTTCTACTGTCCGATCAATTCGATCAATCACAAATCTCAGGCGTACCTTCACGTTTCGCCGTTTTAAAAGACGTGCCACAGCCACATGATGCAATCGCATTTGGATTGTCTATTGTGAAGCCTCCGCCCATTAGCGATTGCTTATAGTCAATTTTTGTCCCCATTAAAATCGGCGCATCTTCACGGGAAACAAGAATTGTTAAACCATGTTGTATATCTTCAAAATCATCTTCTTTTTTCTCTTTATCGAAATGCATACCGTATGATAGGCCACTGCATCCGCCACCATTAACAACTACACGTAAAAACGAACCTTGCTCTTCATTGTGCTCCATCATTTCATTAATATGAAAGACAGCCGCTTCAGTAACTTCAATTACTTGCTTACTTGTCATCCCAATCACCTTCCTTCTTCTTATTATCATATCAATTTTGACTATTGTATGACAAACATTCAGCTTCAAAAGGGTTTTTAGTAAAAATTCTAATATTTTTCACATTTTTAGTATTTTTTATCCATTTCTATAAAATCTTCATTGGTATAATAGTTATAATAAGTCGATGAAAGAGGTATAAAATATGGAGATTTCACCTTATTACGAAAAAAAAATTCAATGTCTTAATTGCAACAAAGAATTTCCAACATTAAAAGTACGCTCTAAATTCATTAAAGTAGATCATACAGAAACAGATTTTCATCCTATTTATGCAGACGGTGTAAATGCCCTTTATTATAATGTATTTGTTTGTGAGCATTGTGGATTTTCATTTACAGAAGACTTTTCAAAATATTTTTCTCCTGGCACGCAAGATGAAATTCGCGCGCAAATTACTGAAAAATGGGTACACCATGATTTTAAGGGCGAACGCACTGTATTCCAAGCAATACAAGCATATAAATTAGCATTCCTTTGCGGTACGATTAAAAAAGAAAAATTTGTTGCTATAGCTGGGCTTACATTACGTCTTGCATGGCTTTATCGTTCACTAAAAAACGAAGGCCAAGAGCAGCGTTTTATGACAATGGCCCGAGATTACTATATGGATTCGTATTCAACTGAGGATTACAGCTCAACGCAAATGTCAGATATACGCATTATGTATATGATTGCCGAACTATCACGACGTATAGGTGATTTAGAAAATGCTACACGCTTCTTTTCAAAGGTCATTGAAAAGCAAAGTATTGGCGGAGAAGCGAAGATCGTGGATATGGCTAAGGAACAATGGGCAATTATTCGAGAAGAAAAAGAACATGCTCGCCAACTTTAAGAAAAAAAGTTCTAGCCTGAATACATCAGCTAGAACTTTTTTTAGTCGTTTTAGAATACTTGCTCTACTTCAATAATACCTGGTACTTCTTCTAATAATGCGCGCTCGATACCAGCTTTAAGTGTAATTGTTGAACTTGGGCAACTACCACATGCACCTAATAAACGTAATTTTACAATGCCTTCTTCTACATCTACTAATTCACAGTCTCCACCGTCACGTAGTAAGAATGGGCGTAATTTATCTAATACCTCTTGAACTTGATCGTTAATTGTTGCTTCAGCCATTTGTCTCGACTCCTTTCCTTATAATGATTATAATGTTAGCAACAGAAAAAATCCAATATTGAATCACGAGGAGTGGAAATGAAATGAGTCAAACGAAACCAATGATTGAAATTTACGGAACAGCGGTAATCTGCGCAAGTTGTGTCAATGCCCCGTCTTCAAAGGATACATATGAGTGGCTACAAGCAGCCATAGATCGAAAATATCCAAACCAAGGATATGATATTCGCTATATCGATATCGAAGGACCAATTGAGAATGAGCGCGATCAAGATTATGCTACACGTATTCAAGAAGATGAATTTTTTTATCCACTTGTCCTGATAAATAATGAAGTAGTGGGCGAAGGCTATGTGCAATTAAAGCCTGTATTTACTGCACTTGAAAACTTAGGTTTCGTTCCTGGCGAAACCGTTTAAAAGAAATAAAAGGAATTGTTTCAAATATAAATTTGAAACAATTCCTTTTTATAAGGATTAATAACCTAATTAATCATTTTGACGTTTGTAGTACCATAATAATCCTGATTTCATTAAGCGTGCGATACGTCCTGTTACTGTTGTATCTGCTAAGTACACAAAGCCTTGTTTTTTACCAAGAGCTCCCATGAATCCTTTTAATTTAATGTCAGGCATTTTCTCAGGTAGGTTTTCGCCTTTCCAACGCATGCGAAGTACTTTGACGATTTGTTCTGCTTGCTCCTCCGCTAACTGCGCAGTTGGAGGTAATTCTGAAGCAGCACAGTCACCTACAACATATACATGCTCATCATCAAGAAGATTGAAATATTGTGTGACAACCGGACGTCCTTGTTTATCTTTCTCAACTTCTAAATCACGAACAATTTTGACCGGCTGTACACCAGCAGTCCATACTACAGTATCGAGTTCAATTTCTTCATCGTGATTGTAAATTTTACCTTGTTCGATTTTTGTAATATTTGAATTGGCAATAACTTCAACATCATGCTTTACGAACCAGTCTTTCACATATTTACTTAGCTTTTCTGGGAAGTCCTTTAGAATACGTGGACCACGGTCGAATAGCTTTATTTTTAAATCTGAACGGCTTTCACGTAGCTCACTTGCAAGCTCAATACCACTTAAGCCCGCTCCTACAATTCCGACTGAAGAGCCTGCTGGTAAACCACAAAGTGCTTGGAATGTTGAACGTGATTTCGCCATTGTCTGAATGCTATATGTGTACTCCTCTGCACCTGGTACACCATGATATTTATCCTCACAGCCAAGACCAATGACTAAATCATCATATTCAATACGTTGTCCATCTTCTAAAATGACTACTTTTTCCGCACGATTAATTTCAACAACTTCTCCGTATACAGCCGTTAAACGTTCATGCTCCGGGAAGCATACACGAATTTCTTTATCTGTTGCAGTCCCTGCTGCTAATGCGTAAAATTCTGTTTTTAAACTATGGAAAGGGGCTCTGTCTACTATTACAACTTCTTTATCTAATGGAAGGTTTGGTAAAAGTCGAAGCATAACACGCATATTGCCGTAGCCGCCACCTAAAAGTACTAATTTTCCCATAATAGTCTCCTTTTATATCTCTTGTATTAATTGTTCACAAAGTATCCACAAAAGAGTATAACTGATTGTGAGAAGTTTCACAATATCAGAATGCAATTTTGTGAAAGATTTCACAAAACACATGCTAACTTGCTTTTTTCGAACAGTTTTTGGATCATTTGGGATCTGATAAATTGTCGCTATTGTTTGAATTTTCCTTGAATATCGTTTTCTTCTCTTCACTTTTGTAAAGGGAATTTACATCATTTGGCGTGCGCACAACTTTATCATTTAGTATCTGCTTTTCTATCAAGATCCACTCAAATCATTGACGAATGTTTTAAAAGCGAGTAGCATTACTTTGGTGAGGTGACATGTATGAATCCAATGGTTGAATTTTGTATAAGTAATTTGGCAAATGGCTCTCAAAAAACTTATGAAATATTAGAGCGTGATCCGAACATCGACGTTTTGGAATATGGCTGCCTTAGTTACTGTACAAAATGTTCAGAATCATTTTATGCAATCGTCAATGGTGAACTAGTTGAGGCTGATTCTCCTGAAGGGTTGACGAAGGCCATTTATCAATTTATCGAAGAAAATCCATTATGGTAATGAAGGCGTAATCCCTCATTCATCTAATGATGAAACACTTACTCTAAATTTGAACATATAAAAAGGATGTTATGCCAAAAAAATCGACATAAGCATCCTTTTTTTATGTTTGAACTATTCATTCAATTATGCCTCGGCAATTAAAGCTTCTACCACATAGGTAGGTTGCAGTTCCTTTACAAGTACAACCTTTGTTGGTGTAACACCCGTATTGACATGGATTGTGTCACAGCCAAAGCGAATTCCACACATAATATCTGTGTCGTAATTATCGCCAATCATCACCATTTCATCTTTCTTAAAGTCATGCTCTGTTGCAATGACTTCAAGCATTGCCGGTGATGGTTTACCGATATAGATTGGCTCAACGTCTGCAACCTCGCCTACTAATCGGGCAAACGACCCATTACCTGGCAAAAATCCATGTTCTGTCGGGAATTTAATATCTTGATTCGTTGCTATAAACGTCGCACCATTTTGTACAGCAATTGTAGCCTTCGCAAGTGCCATATAATCTAGATTTCGATCAATTCCCATAACAAATACCTCTGGCTCATCCTTAGTTGGTTCAATGCCTTCATTAAATAATGCTTTACGAATACCATCAGAACCTAGCATGGCTACTTTTTTGCCAGGGAAATTCAAGGCTACATATTTTGCAGTAACTAATGCACTAGAGTAAATATGTTCTAACGGTGCATGCACACCTATAGCGCTTAAAGCTTCCTGCAGTTGCTCTCTTGTCTTAGAAGAATTGTTTGTTACGTAAAATGGCTCGATTCCTGTTTGTTGTAACCGATGAATAAAAGTAATCGCAGAAGGGATGCCGTCCTTTCCACGGTACACTGTACCATCTAAATCGAAACAATATGCCTTGTAGGTTTTCATTGATGATCCTCTGGTAAAAATGCGGAAACAGGGCCGAGTTCATTTGTTAAATAACTATTCACAGCTGGTGAGAATTGCTTTAATGCTGGTAAAGTCGTTGTTAACACATTAACAACTTCCTGAACATCTACATTTGTGAATTCACGAACAAGCATTTTACGTAAGCCAACTACTGCTTTTAACGGCGCTTCCATGTCAGTAGATACGACTTTTTCATCGATTAAAATATCAATTATATCCTCATAGCTTCCTGGATCACGCATAATGAAACCGTCAATCATTAAATTTCCTACATCCATCATTGACTCCATCACATTGTGACCAATTCGCTCGATTGCTAATTTCTTCATATCATTTTCTAGCCAGCTATCTTCTGACTCTAAAATTGCTAATAGTCCATCTAAGTACTGTAAGTTTTTTGTGATTTTATTACGATCTACAAAATACACAAGGAAAGCCCCCATTCGAATCTTTAAAAGTTGATAGTCATTTCTCTTCTATAGTACCATATCTATAGGACTGGAAGGAGATTAAAAGATGGAACGTTTTTTTTTATATGATGATGTAGAAGATACAAAAACACGCTTTGTTAGTTTTGCCGGGGATAAGTTACGTTATGATTTAGCCATTTTGCAATCGGGGCGTTTCTTTGGAAAAGTGCTTGTCATGGATATTCAATTTGGACGCTTTGCTATAATTGGTCCAGATGATGTAGAAGAGCCTGGCTATCTTGAACACGTATACAATCGCACAGAGGAAGATACAGTCGAGCTACGAGAATACTTACGTGAATTATTAAATTAACACCCTCCAAAGTGGGTGTTTTTTTTGTGCCTGCAAAATAGAAATTAAGAATTTAATACAAAAAAACTCCGCTTTTCTGGGAAAATAGAGTTCTAATTTGCCCACTATGCAACAGAAGGTTGGCGGAATTTTTTTGTAAATATCTTAAGTATCAATTATCCTCGTCGGATCGTGCTCCTACTTTTCATTATTTAATTTAGCAGGATTATCCTTATTGCGAGGCTTGTCTTTGTTCTCATTGTCATTTTGTTTTTTTGCTTGTTGATTTTGCCCAATTACGCCTAAATCATCAACACTAATATCAAAGCCAAATCCGTATTCTTCACGATCTAACGATTTTTTATTTTCTTTAGTCAACTTAATCACCTCCAATAAATAAATTATCCTTATTTCCATCATTTATACGCTTTGTCTTGCCACTTCAACAATACTAGCGTTATGCTGTTGCATCCTTAATAATCCAATCAGCAGCACTAATTAAATCTGGAAAAACCGCATCTGCCAGTGGATCTTTCGCCCCTAAAAAAACTCCCTTAGTTCCTGCTCGTTTGCCTGCTATAATATCTGTATCTGTATCTCCCACCATGTAGGATTTTGCTAAGTCAATATTATATTTTTCACCAAGATCTACGATTAATTTACTACTGGGTTTACGGCAGGCACAGCCCGACTTTGGTTTATGGGGGCAATAGACAACTTCGTGAATCATGGCCCCTTCCTTCTTCAATTCCTTTACCATATGCTCGTGTATTTTTTGTAGCTGCGTTTCTTTCATAAAACCCAATCCAACGCCACCTTGATTGGTTACTACAAATATATAGTCGAAGTAATTATTCAATTTTTTTATAGCTTTCGAAACATGCGGCAGGAAATAGAGATCCTTAGGTTTATTGACAAATTTAACACGATCCGTTAAAACTTCATTGATGACCCCATCACGATCCAAAAATACAGCTTTTTTCATCTAAACAACACACCTTTACTAAAAATAAGTAGGTTACTATAAAAGCCAAAATACAGGCTCATTTCCATAGCGTGAGATTGATTTCCGTTCCGGCTGGGCGCTTTGTGCTACCACTTCGTTTTCGCGCAGCTTCCTGGGGGCGTCCGATGAGCGCCGCCAATCCCCAAAGAATCGCCCAGCCTCCACTCCATCAATCTGCATATGTTTTATCAAGTGTTATCCCAACTTGGATGAAAAACATTAAATTCACTTTTATTATTACCATTTTTTTAAAACCTATCACTGCAAAGTAAAAACCTGATGCAATTAGCATCAGGTTTTAAATGTTTATTCTGCTATTTGTTCATTCTCAGCAAGCTTTGACACTTGACTATCTTCACTTACTACAACTACCGGCTGCTGAGTGGATTTACCGGTTTTGCGCAAGACGAAATATGCACAGCCAAAATTACAATACTCAAATAAGTAATCTTGTAATGTACTAATCTTTGTATCGAAAGTGGCTTTTTGATTTTTATCATCAAAAAAGCCTTTTAAGCGTAATTGACTATAGCCCCAGTCGCCCACAATATAATCATATCTGGCTAAAATATCTGAGTATCGTTCCTTGAATACTTCCTCTTGAAAAGCTTCTTTGTAATCTTCAATAATTTCGTATTCATATCCTTCAATATTGATCAAAGTGGCACCGCCTTCTATTTCAGCATTTGTTCTTACTGTTCTGCTTGTAGCTGACGTTCTTTTGTCGCTTCGTTAACTTGTTCATCAGCATGATAGCTACTACGTACAAGTGGGCCTGCCTCACAATGCTTAAACCCTTTTTCCATTGCGATTTTACGCAGTTTACCAAACTCTATTGGAGAATAATACTTTTTAACAGGCAAATGCTTTTTCGTTGGCTGTAAGTATTGACCTATTGTCATAATATCTACATCGTTTGCTCGTAAATCGTCCATAACTTCTAAAATTTCTTCATGTGTTTCACCTAAGCCTATCATTAATGATGACTTCGTAGGGATGTCTGGCTGCATTTCTTTTGCCAAGCGAAGAAACTCTAATGAACGCTCATACTTTGCACGTGCACGTACTCTTGGCGTTAAGCGGCGTACTGTTTCAATATTATGATTTAAAATATCCGGCTTCGCATCCATTAACATTTGAAGGTTCTCTTGTAAACCACCTAAATCGGATGGTAAAACTTCAATCGATGTAAACGGACTTTTACGACGAATTGCACGGACTGTTTCAGCTAATACTTGCGCACCGCCATCCTTTAAGTCATCACGCGCTACCATTGTAATAACAACGTGCTTCAAGTTCATAATAGCTACTGAATCTGCTACTCGTTCTGGCTCAGCTAGGTCTAATTCATTTGGTAAGCCTGTTTTAACAGCACAGAAACGGCAAGCACGCGTACAAACCGATCCAAGGATCATCATTGTTGCTGTACGTCGTTCACCCCAGCATTCATGAATATTAGGACAGCGTGCCTCCTCACATACTGTATGCAGATTTTTTTCACGCATGAGCTTCTTTAGCCCTTTATATTCATCATTTGTGTTTAATTTAATTTTTAACCAATCTGGTTTTCTTAAATATTCTTCTTTTTCTTTGCTTGTAGGTTTACAAGATGTCATACGGATATCGCCCCTATCAAATATATGCAGTTTTTATATTACTATCTTCACTGTCAATGTAACATATTAAATGAACTCCAACAACTATAACAATTCAATTATACCTCGGCAAAATTGCGTCCAGAATTGGGATTTGTGCTTAGGATTGCGTGATGCAGGTCAGTGGATAAGCTTTCAGAACATCGCTGAAAGAAGTTAAACATTTTTACTTTTTAGGAGAGATAGGTACTTGAATTGACGGTACCTCTTTACCACCATTTGTATAAACACTTGGAACATCCCCTCTTACTAAGCCCATTGCCACTGGAATATCCTGAGTAACTGTAGTAGTTTTACTAGCAAAAGGGACAATAATTTGCACATTTACTTCTATATGAATCCCTACCGACATATAGGCACTATTTATACCAAATTCCTCTATTGAAGAAGTAACTTCACTATGCACATTGCCAATTACATGAAAGCGTATTGGAATTTTAGGTCCTAAATTCCCGATTAAAGGGATATTAGCCGCCTGACTCAACGGCATATAAAAAACTACCCCATTCCCTTCATTAATCTTGTTATAATCATATTCAACATTATCAAGATTTGGCAAATGCGACAACTCACCTTGCTCTGCCTGCTCTAAATACAATTTTACTTGATTGACCGTTTCTGTTCGAACTCGATTAATCGTTTCCGTATTAACTTTCAAATCAGCATGGTTCCCAGGGGATACTTCTACAAGAATATCATTAACATCCATAACACTTGATGTACGAGAATCAATCGCTTTACTCACAACGGAAGATGCAATTTTAGCCGTTTGTATTTCAGCATAATCTAAGTAGGTTGGCATAAGCTTCTCATTTAAATAATAAATAAATAAAAAAACACCGATAATCATAAATACGACTACTAGGGTTAATCGATTCAATCGACTTCCCTTTTTTCTATAAGTGCCATGATTACTATATGATCGTAATTTCATTCTTTTTCGAGGGAAAAACAAAAAATCTCCTCCTGTTCCTTAACGTATGAACAGGAGGAGATTTTTATTCGATTTTCACTGGTACAACATAATCTACTTCAACGCTTTCTATTATTACGGTTGGATAGTCCATTAAATTAATTTCATATGTAGCTGCTAACAATTGATTTTGTTCCTCAAAAATACGCATCCAAGGTAATGCGGCATTCAATGCATTTTGTCTCGATACAATACCTCGGCGCCCATCCGATAATTTTAAAATAACACCATTTGGATAATGGACAACAGACCTTTTCAATGCTTTGACAATACGTGCATCGTATATTGTTCCAGCGCCTGCTTCTAAAATGGCTAGACCCTGAGAAGGTAGCATTTTTTCTCGATATACACGACTTGTAGTCACCGCATCAAAGACGTCTGCCACACCAATAATTTTGGCAAATGGATGGATTTCAAAATCCACCAAGCCCCTTGGATAACCACTCCCATCAATCCGTTCATGATGTTGGAAAGCACAATGTGCAACAATCAATGATATGGAATGTAAATTACGTAACAAGTCAAAACCATATCGAGTATGCTGCTTCATCATTTCAAACTCTTCACACGTTAGGCGCTCAGGCTTTGTGAGGATCTCCTTTGGTACCATAAGCTTCCCAATGTCATGTAGCAAAGCGCCTATCCCAATTAAACGTAAATCCTCTACTGAGTATCCAAGCTCTTTTGCAATCGCTATCGAATATAGTGTGACTTGAAAGGAATGTTGATATAAATATTCATCAAACAAATACGCATCTGTTAGTATTGTTAAAATTTCATCATTCCCCTTTATTGCCAACAGTAACTCGTCTACAATTGAGACAATTGCTTTTGATTGTTGGTCAAGCACATAAGAGGCATTTACTGGGTTTAAACCATTGATTGATTGGAAAGAATCTTTAATGGTTGAAATTGCTTTATTTCGAATAACAGTTGGCACTGTTTCCTGTACCTCAATACCCTTTGAAATTTTATCGTCAATATATAAATAATGCGTATTTAATTGTTGAAGCCTTTGTATGATACGTTCATTAATGACAACATCTTTCTTTAAAAGAGGATGCCCTGCCTCATTCCAAATGGTTCTTGCTAATACCATTCCTTCTTTTAATACATCGATTGAAATTAATCGCATGACCTTTTCCCCAATCCATTCTTAAAGCGTTTTATCTACTATTACCGAAAGAATCTTTGACCATAATCTATCATAATGTTTCGTAAAAATTCTGGTAGAATATATTTTTTCTTAGCATATTTAAAGCTTGGATAAAAATAACCGAACGTAAACAAATCAAGTGTTACTAATTTATAAATTCGATCATTATCCGCAAGCTTCCCATTGATCAGTAATTGGCGATCTTCATTCATCGAAAAGCCATAAGTTAACATCTTTCCAAAAATAACGCCTCTAAACCCTAATCCTTTTAGCTCAATATATGGCCATTCTTCATTTTTAGATTGCTGAAAAATTTCTTTCATTTCAGCAACTGATAATTCAATCGTACATAAATTTATAGGATGTGGGAAAATTCTATGCAAATCTAGTGCTGTCACTGTTCCCTTAGGTAAACCATCTAAAAAAATCCCCGCGTTAAATAACGCACAATCTGCTCCACTTTTCTCTAAAATTGCACGCGCAAACAAATCGGATAATTGCGAATAATGGAACCATTCCTTGTTGTACGATTTTCCCGTAGTGAATACGGGAATATCAAGTAATCGTTTGCCTTCCTTTTCAAAATATTGAACGATTTCATGTTCATTTTTAATCGCAGGCAAATCATTATTATGAATTAATGTATCCTTTTTTTCAACAATCTTCCTAGATTTTGTATCATATTCTAACATAAGATGGCCGGTATATTGTCCAAATTTCCCTCCACCTGTTAATAAAACGCCATTAATTAGCTTGCCATTAGGGAGAACATGATGTGTATGTGAGCCGAATATAACATCTATTTCTGGGCATTCCTCAGCTAAAAGCTCATCCTCTGTTATCCCTAAATGTGACAAACAAACAATTATATCTACTTCTTCGCGAAGCTGAAGTGCTAAGCGAATGAGTGAACTTCGTGCCTCATCTATCTCCCATTCTAATTCGTTATAATAAATTTCAAACATAGCCGTTGCTGCAATGACTGCAATCTTTGTGCCATAAGCAGTTGTTAATACAACATACGGCTTCATCCACGCAGGATTTGGTACTTGAGAGGCATTCACATTAGCAACTACTACGTCAAAAGTTGCTTCATCATACAAATGGTATAGCTCATCATGGGACAATGTTATACCTTCGTTATTACCAATTGTCACTACGTCGTAGCCCGCTTCATTCAATAATCTCACATTGCCCTTACCGACTGTTGCTTCCGTATAAATATTTGAACGATCTAAATGATCGCCAACATCAAATAAATAACTTGTTTCTCCCATGGTTGTTAGCTTCGTACGCATTTCTTCCACATAGGTTTTCATTCGTGGCCAATACTTAAAATGACTGTGCAAATCATTCGTATGAAATATATGAATTTTTTCCAGCAATTAAGCCACCTCTTCTTTAAATTAGCTTCTATGTCTGTAGAAGACTTTCTAGCAAAATCATCTTCACTTTCCGAACCTAATATTACAATAACCCTTCGATAATAGAACGAATTCCTAATAATAATAAAATAACTCGAAGTGCTACTACAAGCGTATCTGATTTAATTCTTTTATTGAATGTGGCCCCTAGCTTTGCTCCAATATAAGCTCCTGGAATAACAGGAATCGTATAGAGCCATGGAACGTGTCCTAAATAAATATGACTCGCTGAATTAACGATCGACGTTAAAAACACCATGAACATCGATGTTGCCACTGCAACGTGCGGTGGGAATAAAAATAAAATAATCATGGCAGGTACGATCATCGAGCCTCCACCGATGCCGAATAATCCAGAGGCAAAGCCTATGCCAAATGTTAATGCAATGGCAAACCAAATGGGATACCCATAGATAAAGGTATTTCCTTCTTTATCTTTGAACTCCTGTTGCATGCCGTTTTTTACAAACCATTCTACAGGTTTCAAACGATCACGTACAAGTAATATCGTCGCTAAAATGATTAGTAAAATACCAAAATACAAATTAAATGATGGTACATCTAGCCCCTTATTTACCCATGCACCCAGCATTGTTCCAGGTATACTTCCTATAAAGAATATCCAACCACTCTTATAATCCACTGTTTTAGATTTCATATAGCTTAATGTAGAGGCAAGTCCAGTAAAAATCATCATGACAACAGATAAACCAACTACTTTTTGAGGAGTGATATCTGGTATCATCCCTAAATTTAACCCAATGTATAAAGTTGCTGGAACTAAGATAATCCCTCCACCAAGCCCAACCAACGAGCCAATTATCCCAGATAATAATGCTATAATAACTAAAACAAAAAATTCCATTATAGTTCCCCTTCAAACATGTTTAATTGTTTAGGCGCTAACCCTATGTCTTTAATCGCTAGAATACCTTGTAATTCCTTTGCATTTTTCGCTGCATGAAGCCCTGAATTATTATTAAATAATACATATAGATCCTGTACTTCTGATTGGAGATGTTTCAAATGCTGTCCAAGCTGCTGCAATTCTTCACTATTGTAATCATATAAAAAGCGAACCTTCCGCCAGTTCTCGGCATTACCAGTATTACGCCAGCCATGAATGTTACGTCCATGAATACGTACAAGTGCCTTCGTTGCAGTAACCGCAGGATAAAATGGTACAGAGCCCACGCCGGCCTGTGGTTCATCACAAATTGTATGAATGAATTGATGCTCTCGTAAAAAATCCATTGTTTGCTGCACTACATTGTCCGCATACCATGTTCGATTGCGAAACTCAATAGCTACGTCAAAGTCTTTGAGCTGCTGCCTAATATACAATAAATATTGTACATTCTTTGTCTGACAATCAAACCACGGCGGGAATTGTGCTAGTACAATCGCTAGCTTCCCATGACGTTTAAACTCATTGGCACATTCTATAAAGGCATTAAACATGTCATTCTTTGATTCAAACGGTATGTCGCCACGTAAATGACCAGTCATTCCTTGATAGGCCTTCACAACAAAACGAAAATTTTCGGGTGTATCCTCACACCACTTTCGAACATTCTCTTTAGAAGGTATTGCATAAAAAGAAGTATCTACTTCTACCGTTAAAAAGTGACCTGTATAATCGAATAATTTGTCCTTTGAGGCAGTCACTTCACTATAAAGCGAAGGATGATCACCCCAACCAGTTAATCCAACTATAATCATGTGACCCCTCCTCTATGTATATTTATCATAGCATATACTTTCTAATGAAATGCATATGGATATTTTCATATAAAATATAGGGTTCGCCAAACGTGGGTTGTTCTGAGGGTGTCCGATGAACCGCTTCTAGGGGCGCGAAAGTGAAGCCTGATCCCCAAGGAGTCGCCCATCCTTCGCTCCCAACAACCTAAGCATATGGTATACATTTTGGCACAAGATTCGATTCCATATTAGGATTGCCTAATAGCTGTAGCTGAAAATAAATGTTTTAACTATGTAGGATACAATTTCCCGAAAAATTAAAAACCCGGTTAAGTGCATCACGTCCACTTAACCGGGTTTTTTATTGATTGAATTAATAAAATTTCACTACATCTTCAAAAGGTAAAGAAGTTTTTTCTCCGGGTTGCTCATTTGGCTCACCGAATGGCATTTGAGCTACAAGGCTCCATTCTGCAGGAATATTCCAAGTTTCTTTAACTTCCTCGTCAATAATTGGGTTGTAGTGCTGAATAGACGCGCCAATTCCTTCACTAGTTAAAGACATCCATGTTGCGTATTGTAGCATTGCATTTCCTTGATGAGACCAGAAAGGGAATTGCTCTTTATAAGAAGGAGCATTTTCTTGCATTTGTTCGATTGTTGCTTGATTTTCAAAGAATAAAATTGTTCCTACTCCATCTTTAAAGCCATGTAAACGCTCTTCTGTTGCAGCAAAATTTTCTGCTGGAACACGCGCACGTAATGTTTCCTTAACAATATCCCAAAACTTTTCATGCTCATTATCCATTAAAACTACTAATCGTCCGCTTTGCATATTAAATGAAGATGGTGCATGTACACTAATTTTTAATAGCTCTTCTATTTTTTCTTTTGTAATCGCTGCGTTTTTTTTCACTTTACGGATTGAACGACGATTAATAATTGCTTCTTTTAAATTAGTTGTTGTTACTGACATTTGTAGTTCCTCCAAATTTTAATCAAATTTATATATAGATTTTTCCATGCAGCCTTCATTTGCTACTGTTTAAATCTAAATTTCCTATTTTTTTAATTGCTGTTCGATGACTTGCGCTATTCTTTCTTTACTAGCTAACCCTTGGATTATTTCATCACCAATAATTAGTGTAGGAACAGCCGTAATACTTGCTTCTCCATATGCATGCCTTAGAGCCTCTTGATGTACTTCACGATATTTACCTGAAAGCAAAGATTCTTTGAATTCTTCTTTTGGCAAACCTACCTCATTAGCTAATTGAGTTAACACGTCTACATCCTCAATATTTTGTTCCTCTTGGAAAAACGCTGTGAAAACTCTATGATGAAATTCATTTCCCTTTTGATATACCTTAACGAATTGATAGCCTTCAAAAGCTAAATTTGTATAAGGATGTGGAGATACACGCGGTAATCGCATATCAATCCCTAGCTTTTTAGCTGTAGGGAGAATATAGGAGTCCCACGAACCTAATTTAGCAGGCTCTTTCCAAGGATCAATTTTAGGATACGGTTTAGGTCTTAATTCAAACGGCATCCATTCTATTTCAATACCCTTTTCTTTTGCAATTTCATCTAATGGCCCTTTCCCTAAAAAGCAGAAAGGACAAATAAAATCCGAAAATGCTTTTATTTTAAGGGGCATCCAATTAATAACCTCCCTTTCTCTTTTTGTTGTAACCACAATAGTTACAACTAAGTCAAATAAATAATGCATTCAGATCCATTATACTTCGGCATAATTGCGTCCGAAATCGGCTTTGTGCCCTGCAGATGTCTTTTGTACAAAAGCGCAGTGCTAACCAACACCGCTGCAGTTCAGTTAGCCGTTATCTAAGGAATGCATTATTTTGATTGTTGAATTTCATGGACTAAAGATGTAATCACTTGTTCCATAGTAATATTAGCCAATACTCGTTCCATTGCTTCTTGTGCTTGCACTAAAATTAGCTCTAACACAGACTGTATATTTGCACCAATAGGACAATCAGGATTTGGATTTTCATGTAGATGAAATAACTGATCTTCTTCTACAACTTCTACTGATCGAAAAATATCCAATAAAGTGATAGCATCCAGATCTTTAACTAAAGAAGCTCCACCTGTTCCCCTACGTACTTGCACTATACCTGCCTTTTTAAGATAGGATACTATTTTCCTAATCACTACAGGATTTGTATTTACGCTTTCCGCCATAAATTCTGATGTACAAATAGTCGATGGATTTTGTTTGATGATTGATAAAATATGAACAGCAATTGTAAAACGACTGCTAATTTTAATCTTCATCACCTCCAGCTGTAACCATTATAGTTACAACAAGAAAATAAGTCAACTATTTTTATAAAGAAATCAGACATGTTGATAAACTATATTTTACTGTATTTTTCAAACCTATATAAAATGCCAGGCAACTATGTATAACAACCTGGCTAGCCAAAAATGAAATAGCTTTGCACAATTACCTATACACAAAGCATAAGATAAGTTGATGGATCAATTATGCCCCGGCATAACCTTACGTCCGGAATCGGCTTTATGCTTAGGCTTGCAATTATTTTTTGGGCGAAGGCGTAGCTACAACGATACCGATGCAGTTCATTTACTGTAATCGCATAGATGCGATGATTTTAGACTAGTATCCTTTATTAACTCCATTCCGATTCCGTGACATCCACCGAAGGCTTTAGCTTCTTTTTAACGGATGTCTTTTGTACCGAAAACTAAGACAGGTACAGGTGTTTGGACACCCGCTGAAAGAAGAGTTAAACAAAAGGAGGACAACGATGTATCCAAATCAATACTATTATCATTATGCTCCACAGCATAATGGTACTTATCCTATGCTAAACGATGCTCAACTTGTAAATGATATTCAGAAGGCAATTAATGCTGAATATAGTGCCATTGCTTGTTATGAGAAATTAGCTAAGATGGCTCCTACTGAGGATGAAAAGAATAGAATACTTGAGATTAGAAAGGATGAACTACGCCATCTCGAAGAATTTAGCAAACTTTACACGAATTTAACAGGAAGAAAGCCTTCTTATCAAATAATTGAGGAATGTCCGGACAACTATAGGGCTGGAATCGAATTTGCTTTTAAAGATGAACAAGAAGCTGTTGATTCTTATTTAGATATAGCAGATAAAGCAAATGATCCGATGATTAAAGAAAGATTTCGTCGTGCAGCAGCGGACGAGCAAAATCACGCTGTATGGTTTTTGTTTTTTTTTTCAAAAAGCCCCGAGATAAATAGGGAACCTCAAAATGTCAGTGATCAAGATACATTACTGCCTTCTACATTGACGTCTCATCAACTGTTAGGTGAAAACTTAGCTCAATCTATTTTTAATCATTTTCTAGGAAACTTTAACTTTTTTAATAATACATTTGGGCATATAAATACTTTATTGCCATTTTTCGAACGTAATTGGCTACCGTTTTCTAATGACGAATCGCAGGTATTCGTAACAAACTTAGAAAACAATAAAATAGCCTATGTCGCTAGGAGTCAGAAGGAAAAAGACAATGTATCTATGTACGAAACCTTTATTGCCTATAATATTCCTAATACAGGTTTTCCAACTGTTTTCCCACAACTTTATAACGACTCTTTAAACCATCAAAATAACATTAGGTTCTTACCTTGAAGATCAAAAGAAGGAGACGATTTTCAAAGTTCGTCTCCTTCAATCTAAACGCTATGCAGGCTTTTTACCTTTGTAGCCAAAAAATATTATTACATAATTTCTTTAAGAACTTTATTTACTTTCTTTCCATAAAGACAATGCGAATATCCAATTCGGATCTCCATATCCTTGATAACTTTGCACAGCTTCATAGATTTTACCTTGATGCTCTACTTTATCACCTTTTGTGTACGCCTTATATGGACTCCATTGCTCATAAGACGACCCTTGCTCTTTTGTAGTTACAGTGAAAATGGAACTTTTATTAGATTCATTTCCTGCTGCATCAACGGCAGTAACCGCATACGTATATGCTGTATTGGATTGTAGATTCATATCCATAAAGGAAGTAGTTTTCGATGTTCCAACTACAGTCAGTTGCCCTACTTGTGTACCTCGATATATAACATAGTGGTCAACTGCTACATTATCCTCTGATGCCCCCCACATTAAGTCTACACTTGAGGATGTTACTCCCATCGCATGAAGTGAAGTTGGTTGCGTTGGTGCTTCTGTGTCCGGAACTGCATTCATTGTCTCTACAGCTATAGACTCACTTTCTTTCGAAATATTTCCAGCAGCATCCACCGCCTTTATTGTATATGTATATTTTGTATTCGCTGTTAAATTTTTATCTGTGAATGTTGTGCCCGGTAAAGTTCCAATTGCTTTACCATCACGGAATACTTGATATTCTTTTACCCCCACATTGTCTGTAGAAGGATTCCATTTTAGCTCAACACTGTTAGAAGTCACTTTCATCGCTTGCAAGCCATTCGGTTGAGTTGGAGCTTCTTTATCCACATCCACATTATTCATCAAATTAACATCGATTACATTATAGAAAGCATTTGTAGTATCAGCTACATCCCAAACAGCTAGAATCACGTGGTAGCCACTACGGTCAGTTGGCACGTTAATTGTATGAGTTAAATTATTTGATGCAGCAGTACCATTATGTTCAACAGTTCCAATTGGTTCAAGATCAGCACGGGTTAAAGGTTTATTAGGATCCCATCCCTTTTTCGTAATATAATAGTGCCATTTGCTTGTTAAATGCGGTGCAGTGTACTTCCATGTAAAGGTATTTGGTCCACCTGTAATCGTGTTCTTAAACCAGCGATTTACGGATTGTTGATCGAGGATGCCACCAAACAGACCTCCTGCAGATGCAATTTTACCATCAATTGGTCCACCTTGTGGAAATCCTTTTGGTGCCTCTAAGCTCTGTGGCTCATACATAACGTTTCCACAGCTTAAGTTAAGACCACCATAATTTTGGTTACATAAAGCGGCACGGCTAGCTGGCTTTTCAACAAACCCATGTGCATATGCATTTGGCGCCATTGCCATCCCCATAATTCCAGCCGCTAATATGGCAGCACTTATACCCTTTTTACTTTTACTTAATTTTGCGAATTTAGTATTCATAAAAGTAGTCTCCTTTTCTTTGAAAATGTATTTCTACTCGTATGATAGCTATGGATTTAAAATTAAGCAAACTATGTATAAATGTGATAAAAGTCGCATTATACTGTTATGTTTTTTTGCAAAAGATGTATATTAATAGCTCTAAATATAGTAATTTTCTTATAATAATGTGCCTTTTCATTAAAAAAAGCTATAGATTTTACAAGAGTGTTCATAAAATATTCAAATTAAAATTTGTCAATTTATGATGTTTTCCACAAGTTTTTATTCACGTAAAAAAGGGTTGGTAAGCTATGTGAACAACATTCGCATAAAAAAAATCGAGTGCACTGCACTCGATTTCTATAAAAGAAATTTGTAGACAATAAGGGGTTTTGCTTTAGCGTAAAACCCTTATTTCCCTCGTTTATCGGCGTATTATCCGATAGAACCTTCCATCTCAAACTTGATAAGACGGTTCATTTCTACTGCGTATTCCATTGGTAACTCTTTTGTGAATGGCTCGATGAAGCCCATTACGATCATTTCTGTCGCTTCTTCTTCAGAAATACCACGAGACATTAAGTAGAATAATTGTTCCTCTGATACTTTTGAAACTTTCGCTTCATGCTCTAAAGAAACATTATCATTTAAGATTTCGTTGTATGGAATTGTATCTGAAGTAGATTGGTTGTCCATGATTAACGTATCACATTCGATGTTAGCACGTGCACCACTTGCTTTAGGGCCGAAACGAACTTGACCCATATATGTTACCTTACCACCTTGTTTAGCAATCGATTTAGAAACGATTGTTGAAGATGTATTTGGTGCCATATGAATCATTTTTGCACCTGCATGTTGGTGTTGACCTTTACCTGCTAGAGCGATTGATAATGTCATGCCACGAGCGCCTTCACCTTTAAGGATACAAGCGGGATACTTCATTGTTAACTTAGAACCGATGTTACCATCGATCCATTCCATTGTACCGTTTTCTTCAACAACTGTACGTTTTGTTACAAGGTTGTAAACGTTATTTGCCCAGTTTTGAATCGTTGTATAACGGCAGTACGCATCTTTACGTACAACAATTTCTACTACAGCTGAGTGTAAAGAGTTTGTCGTGTAAACAGGAGCTGTACAACCTTCAACATAGTGTACGTGAGCACCTTCATCTACAATAATTAACGTACGTTCGAATTGACCCATGTTTTCAGAGTTAATACGGAAGTAAGCTTGTAATGGCGTTTCCACTTTTACACCTGGTGGTACATAGATGAATGATCCACCTGACCAAACAGCTGAGTTTAATGCAGCAAATTTGTTATCAGTGTAAGGAATCACTTTGCCCCAGTATTGTTTGAAAATATCTTCATTTTCACGTAATGCTGAGTCAGTATCTTTGAACACAATACCAAGGTCTTCAAGATCTTGTTTCATGTTGTGATAAACAACTTCAGATTCGTACTGAGCAGATACACCTGCTAGGTATTTTTGCTCTGCTTCCGGTATACCTAATTTATCAAAAGTAGCTTTAATTTCATCAGGTACTTCATCCCAAGATTTTTGTGTAGCTTCTGATGGTTTTACGTAATACGTAATTTCATCAAAATCTAAATCTCCTAGGTCGCCACCCCATTGCGGCATTGGTTTTGTATAAAACGTTTCAAGTGCTTTTAAGCGGTATTCAAGCATCCACTCTGGCTCTTGTTTCATAGTTGAAATTTCACGGACGATTTCTTCAGTTAAACCACGTTTTGAACGGAAAATTGATACGTCCTTGTCATGGAATCCGTATTTGTAATCGCCAATATCAGGCATTTTTTTAGCCATCGTTTCTCCTCCGTTCATGCATTGTTATCTTGTTTCAAGCTCAGTTATCTCGCTTTGAGTGAAAGCACTTATAGTAACTTTCACTCAAATTTAGATATTATTGTTTCACACCTTTTTCCATCGCTTTCCAAGCTAATGTCGCACATTTAATACGTGCTGGAAATTGAGAAACACCTTGCAGTGCCTCAACATCCTCAAGGTCATATTTTTCGCTATAGTCTTCGCCCATCATCATTTTAGAAAAAATTTCAGCAATCTCTAATGCTTCCTCTACTTTTTTCCCTTTAATAAGCTGCGTCATCATGGAAGCTGAAGACATCGAAATGGAACAGCCCTCACCGTCAAACTTCGCATCTTCTACAATACCGTCAGTCACTTTTAGCGTTAAGTGAATACGGTCTCCACAAGTCGGATTATTCATATCGATCGTAACAGCATCTTCTTCAATAGATCCTTTATTACGAGGATTTTTATAGTGATCCATAATGACTGAACGATATAGTTGATCTAAATTATTAAAAGACATCGCCAAAATACTCCTTCGCGGAACGTAACCCTGCAACTAGGCGGTCAATATCTTCCTCCGTGTTATACAGATAAAAGCTTGCACGCGCTGTCGCTACTTGTTGAAGACATTTCATTAGTGGCTGAGCGCAATGATGTCCTGCACGAACAGCAATACCATTCATATCAAGAACTGTTGCCACATCATGTGGATGTACATCGTCTAGGTTAAACGTTACAAGTCCACAACGCTTCATTGGATCACGTGGGCCGAAAATTTTAAGTCCGTCAATTGTTTCAAGCTGATTCATCGCGTAGCCTGCAAGCTTATGCTCATGCTCCGCAATGTTATCTAACCCAATTTCAGTTAAGAAATCAATTGCGGCTCCTAAACCTACTGCACCTGCAATAATAGGAGTTCCACCTTCAAACTTCCACGGTAATTCCTTCCACGTTGAATCGTAAAGTCCAACAAAGTCAATCATTTCGCCACCAAATTCAATTGGCTCCATCTTTTCAAGGTGTTCCTTTTTACCATATAGTACACCTATTCCAGTTGGTCCGCACATTTTATGACCTGAGAACCCTAAGAAATCTACATCTAAATCCTGTACATCGATTTTCATATGTGGTGCTGCTTGTGCACCATCCGCTACCATTACAGCACCATTAGCATGTGCAATTTGAGCGATTTCTTTAATCGGGTTAATCGTTCCAAGGACGTTTGATGCCATTGACACCGACACAATTTTTGTTTTAGGTGTAATTGTCGCACGTACCTTTTCTAGGTTAAGTGTGCCATCCGCTTCAAGCTCAATATATTTCAGCGTTGCATTTTTTTCCTTTGCTAGTTGTTGCCAAGGAATAATATTAGAGTGGTGCTCCATGTGCGTAATAACAATTTCATCACCTTCAGCAACATTAGCACGACCATAACTTGATGCAACTGTATTTAAAGCAGTTGTAGTACCGCGAGTAAAAATAATTTCTTGTGTTGATGTCGCATTAATAAAATTACGAACCTTTTCACGCGCACCCTCATACTTGTCAGTGGCACGGTTTCCTAATGTATGCACACCACGGTGAACATTAGAATTATCGAATTCATAATAATGCTTCATTGCTTCAATTACTTGAATAGGCTTTTGAGAAGTTGCTGCGCTATCAAGGTAAACAAGCTTATGACCGTTTACTTCCTGATCTAAAATTGGGAAATAGCTTTTAATGTCTTTATTCATCATTAGCGAACTTTCCTTTCAATAACCTCCGTCAGTTGCTTTTGAACGCCTTCAATAGGTAATTGCGTAACAACTGGCGCAAGGAATCCATGGATAACAAGGCGCTCTGCTTCTGCTTTCGAGATACCACGGCTCATTAAGTAGTAAAGTTGTAGTGGATCTACTCGACCAACAGATGCTGCGTGTCCTGCTGTTACATCGTCTTCATCGATCAATAGAATTGGGTTTGCATCCCCACGAGCTTTTTCAGAAAGCATTAACACACGTGATTCTTGCTGCGCATCCGCTTTTGTCGCACCGTGTTCGATGTAACCAATACCATTAAAGATCGATTGTGCTGCATCTTTCATTACACCATGCTTTAAGATATGACCATTTGAGTTCTTACCCCAGTGACGAACTTCAGTAGTAAAGTTAAGTTTTTGTTCACCGCGACCAACAACTACTGTTTTTGTATCAGCATGGGAACCGTCACCGATTAGATGTGTAATGTTTTCAGAAATAGTATCTGAGTCATTCATTAAGCCAAGAGCCCAATCTACTTTCGCATCACGAGCTAGTCGTGCACGACGATTTACATAAGTAGTATAACCTTTCGCAAGTACATCAACCGCACCGTAAGTTACTTGTGCATTGTCTTGAACTACTACTTCTGCAATAATGTTTGCTTGACCTTTTGCTTCTTCAACTGTTGAAATATATGTTTCAACATAAGTTACAGCTGAATTTGCTTCAGCAACAACTAATACGTGGTTATATAATGAGGCTTCTGCGTTATCATTTAAGAATACTACTTGAAGCGGCTGTTCGATAATGACATTTTTAGGTACGTATACGAACACACCACCGTTAACAAGTGCCGCATGAAGTGCCGTTAATTTATGCTCATCAACTTTTACAGCTTCTGTCATAAAGTACTTTTTAACAAGGTCGCCATGTTCACGAACCGCTGTTAAAATATCTGTAAAAATAACACCTTTATCAGCTAATTCTTGTGATGTTTTAATGAAAGCTGGTGTGTTATTGCGTTGAACATAAAGATTTTCTTGTGCCTCAAAATCAATTAAACCTTTTGCTTCTTCTGGTAATGCATCAAGTGAAGCAAATCCTTCACTGTCAACTGTGTGAGTTGGGAAATTTACGAAATCCCATTTTGTAATATTTGTTCTGTCTGGTTTTGGCAAATCTAAACCAGTTACTTTGTCTAGTGCTGCCGCGCGAAGTTCTGTAAACCAAGCCGGTTCTCCATTTGCTTCTGAGAACGAGCGCACGTCCTGTACTGTTACAGGCAAGTTAAGTTCCACTGTCATGCTAGTTCGTCCTCCCTCTTATGCTTCTTGTTCTTCAGTTTCTTCTTCGATACCTAATTCTTTTTTAATCCAGTCATAGCCTTCAGCTTCTAAACGTTGTGCTAATTCTTCTCCACCTGATTTAACAACGCGACCTTGCATCATTACGTGTACATGGTCCGGTGTAATGTAGTTAAGTAGACGTTGGTAGTGAGTGATCATTAAGCAGCCGAATCCTTCTCCACGCATTGCATTAATTCCTTTAGAAACAACTTTAAGTGCGTCAATATCAAGACCAGAGTCAATTTCATCTAAAATGGCGAAAGTTGGTTTAATCATCATTAATTGAAGAATTTCGTTACGTTTTTTCTCACCGCCAGAGAAACCTTCATTTAAATAACGTTGTGCCATATCTTCGTGCATTTCAAGGAATTCCATGTTTTTATCTAATTCACGGATAAATTTCATTAAAGAAATTTCATCGCCCTCTTCACGGCGTGCATTAATAGCTGAGCGTAAGAAGTCAGCATTTGTTACACCAGCGATTTCAGAAGGATATTGCATTGCTAGGAATAAACCAGCTTGAGCACGCTCGTCTACTTCCATTTCTAGTACATTTTCGCCATCAAGTTCTACTGTACCAGAAGTTACTTCATATTTTGGGTGACCCATAATCGCAGAAGCTAGTGTTGATTTACCAGTTCCGTTTGGTCCCATGATTGCATGAATTTCATTTGTATTAATTGTAAGGTTTACGCCTTTTAAAATCTCTTTCCCGTCGATTTCAACGTGAAGATCTTTAATAACTAAAGTTGACATGAAAATACCTCCATAGTGTGTTCAGTGAATGGTGAACCATTCCTTAATTATCATCATTCTAATCTTAACTGAAAATCGTTCTCTATGCAAACCATTTCAATCACTTTCATTTTCATCTGAAACAATCCTTAATAATAAAGAGTTTGCAAGCATTTTCAGATTATTGCTAATCGTCATTGACAATGAGAATCAACTTTCCTCATTTTCAATGAAATAAATCTAATTGAGAATCAGTTTCATCTAGCTACATAGTGAAAACCCCGCAGAAAGTGCGAATTGTAGCTGTTTTGTGACAAAAATGTATAAATATCAATACCAATACTATAACCTTTTTTATTAGAATGGAATCAAATAAAGGAAAGAATCTTGAGAGTACTTGCTAGTATAACGTGGGTTGATTTCCTTTTTGGCTTGGCGCTTTTATGGGGACCGGAAATCAACTTATTAAACATGGTATTAGTTTTAACCAATGTTGTTCTAAATTTCAGGTGGGCAAAATTATAAATGTAGATAATGCATTTTTTACTGTATTTTTCTCTTTTGCTGTTTTCGTATACGATTATGTTTGGATATAATGCAGTTTCAGGAGGCTTTCAAAATGTGGAGATTTGTATATGTATGAAGCAGTATTAAATTAAAGAAGCACAAAGTCTCTATCTAAAAGAAGAAAGTAATTAATATAAAAATACAGATATAAAAGAAGAAACGGCGTAAAATATTATACCTATAGGGAAAATCATCGACTGTTTATTGATCTCTCTCAAATCACCCGATTCTTTTTTCATCTCTTTGTAAAAATATGTCGTCATAAACACGCCGCCCAGCAATAACACACCGCAACCGAAATACGAAACAATGTCTACTTCTACTGCTTTACCCATTTCGATCGCCATTACCGCTATAAAATATATAAAGGCTGCAAACAAATAAAAAGCTTTTTCCTTCCTCTCTAATTTTCTACTTTTCTTTTTCTCTACTTTATACCAATGTTTCAAATCTTCTTGTGACACGTACTGCGCAACAATGGCTTCTACTTGTTTCGCACATTTCTTTTGAACTTTAACCATATAAAAACCTTCGTATTCTTCAGACGACCGCTTTAAAACACCTTTGATTCCTATTTCAAACGGAATGTTACTTTTCTCTAAGTGTTCGATAATTGCCAGGACAGTATCTTCTGAATGTCCAATCAATATTTTCTTTTTAAACAAATGCTACACCTCTTACGAAAGATAAATCATGCTTAATTATACTATTTCATTCGCCTATTACCGAAATCCAAAATATAGCAATATCCGACTCTTTCGTTTAGCTACACTCTTTGAGAAAATAACCTTCACCTTACTTCCTTGGGCTCCAATTAAAGCTTGCTAGCCATCATTTGTTTATTGACAATCATTTTTCATCTTAAATAGTATATAATTAAGGTATAATCAATCGTATTTTTCGATTAATAGAGGTGAATATCTAGTGGAGTTACGTCAATTACGTTATTTTGTTGAAGTTGCTGAGCGTGAACATATTTCAGAAGCTGCCGAACATCTTCATGTTGCTCAATCTGCAATAAGCCGACAAATTGCTAATTTAGAAGATGAATTAGGCACACCACTTTTTGAACGTGTCGGACGAAATGTTAAATTAACACCGATCGGAAAAATATTCCTTAAGCATACTATTACTGCTTTAAAAGCCATCGATTTTGCCGCAAAGCAAGTTGAAGAATATTTAGATCCTGCTAAAGGTACGATAAAAATTGGTTTTCCAACGAGCTTGGCTAGCTATGTATTGCCAACTGTTATTTCAGCCTTTAAGCGTGAATATCCAGATTTGCAATTCCAGCTCCGCCAAGGCTCCTATCGCTTTCTAATTGATGCGGTCAAAAATCGTGAGTTAAATTTAGCTTTTTTAGGCCCTCTTCCACCAAAGGACGAATCGATCCATTCAACAATATTATTTACTGAAAATATTGCCGCATTACTGCCGGCTAAACATCCATTAGCCAAAAAAGAAAGTATTCAGCTTGCCGATTTACGTAACGATTTATTTGTATTATTCCCAGATGGATACATATTACATAAAGTAGCTATGGATGCCTGCCGAGCTGCCGGCTTCTCACCAAACGTCATCTCCGAGGGCGAAGACTTAGATGCACTAAAGGGTCTTGTCGCTGCAGGCATCGGGGTCAGCTTATTACCAGAAAGCTCACTCTATGATTCAGCTGCTCGCTTCACAGTAAAAGTACCAATTAAAGCACCCGCGATTCCAAGAACAGTCGGTATTATTTCACCTGTAAACCGTGAAATTGCACCATCAGAAAAAATATTTTTAGACTTCGTAACAAATTTCTTTTCACGCCTTTCTCAATTCCAATAAAAAAAATCGCCGAAGTTGGCGATTTTTTTGGTTTAAGGTGTTCTATTCTCAGAGCGGTTTTATCCACGGTTATGGCTGTTCTTTCCGGCACTTTGGTTTCCATCCGTCACCTTGGTTCTTCTTTCCGTCGCTCTGACGATTCTTTCCGGCGCTTTGGCTCTTCTTTCCTTCGCTCTGACGATTCTTTCCGTCACTTCGGCTCTTCTTTCCGTCGCTCTGACGATTCTTTCCGTCGCCTCGGCTCTTCTTTCCGTCGCTCTGATATCTATCCGTCACTTCGGCTCTTCTTTCCGGCGCTCTGACGATTCTTTCCGTCGCTCTGATTTCTATCCGTCACTTCGGCTCTTCTTTCCGTCGCTCTGACGATTCTTTCCGTCACCTTGGCTCTTCTTTCCGTCGCTCTGATTTCTATCCGTCACTTCGGCTCTTCTTTCCGTCGCTCTGACGATTCTTTCCGTCGATTTGGCTCTTCTTTCCGTCGCATCGGCTCTTCCATCCGTCACTCCGGCAATTCTTTCAATCATTCCTTTGATTGTTCGTTAATCCATTGTAATGTTTTTGAGCTTAGACCTCCGGCACGCCATAAAACAACCTCATTGTAGCTTCTTTTTTGCACGTGCGCTGTCCATTTTTTAAGTGTTTCTTGATCGGCGTACCAAACTTCATGCTTAACATTGTGTTCATCTAAAAAAGTGAAGTAAGCCGCACCACTTGCTTGATCGCGTTGTTTAACTGCTTTCGTTTTGTTTAGTAAGTCCTCTGCCTCAACCTCCGTTAAAGCAACCGTCTTGCCTTGATTTATCCATTGGAATCCGCCAGTTGAGAAGGCAATCGCTAATTTTTGATTAGACTTTTTAATTTTTTTTACTAATTCATTTAAAAATGAATAGGTTGCCTTTGCACCTGGGCCACTATGATATCCATGCACATTATAAGCCATCACTGTATATTTAGGCCCACTCGGTAATTTAATATTAAATGGAAACTCCGGCTCTAGTACGACATGTAATGAAACATCCTTTTTTAATAGCTGTTCATAAAGTTCATCTATGAATTGGACGTACCTAGAGAGATCCTCTTTAGCAACCTTTTCATAATCAATTTCGATACCATTCACATTGTATTGTTCAACAACCTGCATAATATTATCAATATGTTGTTGCCTCGATGATGCATCTTTAAACAACCGATGTAATAACGCACTATCCTTCTGAACAATTGGAGCGTTATCTGTAACATAATCGTTAATTAACGTGAGTATTACATGATGTGATTCATTAAATTGTTGTTGTGTTTGTTTCAATGTTTCTATTGCATCTTCAGTTAATAATAATTGGTCATTCTTATTAAAATAAGCTCCAAAAACGTGAATGTCTTGTAAGCCCTGTTGTGAATTTTTCACATCCTCGATGGCAGATTTATTTTGCCATTCAGGTAACCAAATAGATAATTGAAGGTTGTCTTTGTACTTCAAACCTTCCCTTGCCTGAACAGGTGCTTCTTTACTATTACTACAAGCTGTGATAATTAGTAGTGCTATACAGATAAACAGAAAAATTTTTTTCACTTGAATTTAGTTCCCCCCGTTTTAGAAGGTTTCAATAAAGAAATCAACAACATTATTAAATAAAGTCAATGTTTTGTGCTTTACTTTATCGAAATTCGTATATTGGTTAGTAAAAAGCGTCTGATCGTTAACATCTGTAATCAAAATATCTTCGATGAATGTATCATAAATATCATCTGCATACTGTTCATGCGATGTTTCTTTTTTACTGAACAACGCACCAAATCCAATTTTAGATCCTTGAATGTCAGGATTTACTTGAATTGTCTTGGATAATACATTATCTACACTTATGTCGATTTTACCATTTTCTACATTAATGTTAAATACTCTCTTTTTCGTTAGGTTTCGCGGATACTCTTCCTCGTCAATTCTAGAGCCTTTTTGCGTATCCAGATAATCGTATACAGTAGCCTTATTAAATGCATACTCTTCTTCATTCCACTTTATTTCGTTTAACGGGAAACGTTCTTTTTCAATAACGCTTGCTTGTGGTGATTTTTCAGAAACAACAATTTCATTATCGATTAATGCCACCCGAATATAGCTATTATATTTTTCATCATAGTTTAAATAAATAGATTGTTGTCCTACGACATTCCCTTTAAAGGCAAAGTTTACGTTATATTTCTCTGGCAGAGTTTCCTTTAATATTATCCGTCCTTCACTAGAAGGTTCCGATGTTATTGTAATCTCATTATTTTCAAATTCTGCTGCCCCCTTCAATACTGACCATTCTTTGGCGCGTTCAGAATCTCCGACTTCAAATGCTACATTTTGCTTACTCGCTTGGCGGATTTTCATCATCACATGATTGGTAGACCAATAGGGGGATACTTGTAATCTACTTAAATTGTAGAGATCAGCATCCGCATCATTATATGCCCCTAGCTCCAAATTGAAATGCATTTTAAATATATCCTTAATTTCTTTATTATTCGCACTTTCAACTAACGAATCCATATTATTATAAAGTGAGTTGGCATGCATAATAGCATAGGCTTTCGGAACTTCTCCTAATTCCTCCTCATAAATATCATGCATTAGCTTGTAATCTTTTCGGATACGCTTTTCCATTTCTTGTCGCGTTTCACTTGGAATCATATATTGATTGCGAATGAAGTCCATTAAATAATGATTATAATATTCGATCGTCGTTTTATTCGGCACATTATTTTCATCTTTTACACCTAACGACTGTCCTTTATCGTTATACATATTAATATATGTCAGACGGTACCCATTAGAGCCCAACTCCCAATAGCCACTTTTCTTCATGAGTAATAAGTCTTTCGGCTTTAAAAATTTGTTGTCCCGTGTATCCATTTTATTGGCGTACGTAAACATGGTAGCTTTATAATTGAGATCCTCCATGATGTTTTGAGCAAATATACTAGAATCTGTACGTCCATCTTCAAATGATAAATACAACGCCTTTTCTGGCAATGGTTTGTTTTTCTGATAAAAATCTAAAATATCCTGCTGAGTAACGGTTTTATAGCCTTGACTTTCAAGCAGTGCTAGTTGTTTTCTCAAATTCTCTTTAGATACATATTTAGGAGATTCACCCCTGCTCACTCCAAAATATGATATTGCAATGAAACCATCTTCATTCACTAAAGGAACTGTTTCCTCTACCCTTTTATCCGTTAAAAATACCACACGTATTAAAATAACAGCTAAAAATACAACGATCATCGTTTGAACAATTGATCGTATTATTTTCCTTCGATTCTTTTTAGCTGGATTTAATGCAACATTTTTTTCACTCATTCCTTCTCACCCATTTTGCTAATTTTTAGAATCGAAAATCGAGATTTTCGTAATTTTTGTTTTTCTAATTTCTTTTCTTTAGCGATGACATCTTGAGGTGTTTCTCTCGTTCCCCAAGTTGATTTCCAAAATGTTACCCATGCAACAGGCATTTGCCACAGCAAAATAAATTCGTAGAAAAGTACAAAGATAAAACCAAACGTCCACAATTTACTTTTTCTAAAGAAAAGATGGGCCAAGCTCATTAACATTGCCATCAATAATAAGCCCATTAAAAATGTAGTTGGAAAAATGCCATGCATAATTGGCACATAAACTAAATTGTAAACAACAACAATAGGCGCTGCTATTGGAACGATTAAACCGATGATAAAGAAAAGAAACATAAAAGGTTCCTTCTTCCACATAAATAAAAATGCTCGTAATGATTCGCGTAGCCATGATCGTTTCCATCTCATTTGTTGAGATAAAAAGACTTTTGTATCGGATGGAACAATTGTAGAACATACAGCATTGTCCTGATATCCTGTTCGATGTGTTTTCAAAATATAGTTTGTCATACTACGGTCATCCCCGAAGGTCGCAGGCTGTCCAAGAAATTTTTGGTTTAACCATGCTGTCTCGTTCTTCAAAATAAGCTCTTTTCGATAACATGCTAAAGGACCAGATAAACAAGTGACTGTATCGAACCAAGATTCAGCAGCTTTCATGATCCGAAAGGCTATATAATAGCGAACTGTTTGCAATTTTGTCAGAGCATTTGTAAATTTATTTTCCACTTCTGTTCTTCCAGCCACACCACCCATTTTTGGATCTTGGAAAGGCTGTACTAAATTTCGAATGGCATGAGGTTCTAAAAAACTATCAGAATCTACGAAAACAACTAAATCATGTTTAGCAAGATGCACTCCTGCCACTAAAGCCTCACGTTTCCCCCCATTTTGAGGTAGTTTATAGAAGCTTAAACGATCCTCCGTTTTAAAACGCTCACCCTCGCTATGAATAAGGTCAATCATTTCTTTTGCTTTTTCCTCAGTTCTATCTGTCGAACAATCATCTACAACAATAACCTCTAATTTGTCTACAGGATAATACTGATTAATACAACTTAAGATTGTTCTATGAATCCATTGTTCTTCGTTAAATACTGGAATGATAATAGAAACGCCTGGTTCAAACTTAGGGTTTATCGGAACATTCCTATAGAAAATACCAAATAAATATCTACTTAAAAGAAAAGTTGCAGCAATAATACTATATAGATATAAGAATTTATTGAATCTAAAATAAATGACACTTTCAGCCCGCATTAACATAACGATTAGAGAAACTATCAATAAAAAAATACTTGCCATAAAGATTGATAGTCCCCATCGTTTTTTTACCATATAGTCATTTAAAGGCTGTAAAAATTCACATGCATAATAGCATCTAGTTTCACCATCTACTTCTTTTGTAAAGTGACGAACAACTTTCGCTTTTACCTTTACCTTAGATTCATAGCCCTCCGGCATCGCACCACCAGGTATAGTAAATTTCATCGTAATAATTTCATCTATTAAAAAATTAGTAGGACTATTGGAAAATACAAGGATACCTGTAACCGAGATATCCTCCGCATAATATTTGTCACTACCCTTTTGCTTTGCTCTTTTAATTTGTACTTCAAAATTCGTTTCATAGCGTAAACTTAACAGTTGTAAGCGATATATTTCATTGACATCAGTAGGATCGATTTCTTCCTTTTGATACGAAGCACCTCGACGATTAACGAGACTTCGGACATGTTCTGGGTCAGGAATATTCGATAAAATGCGTCGATCAGAGCGTGGTATCGTTAATATCTCTTTTTTCTTATTCATGATTATCAATTCACTTTCTTATTTGAATCTTCTTCAATCCAAGTCGACATTTTCACAAAACTATACCCATCTTTTTGCAGCTTTTCAATGATTAATGGCAATGCCTCAACTGTTTTTGTACCGTCTAAAATGTGCATAACAATCACCTTTCCTGGAGCAATTCTAGTCATCACACGATTATAAATATCTCGAACGGTATATTTTAAATTCCAATCGAATGATGCTATATCGTACATAGCAATAGATTTGATACCTGTAGCGGCAATAATTTTCGCTGACTCCTCATTAATAGCACCTTTATTTGGCCTGAAATACAACAAAGGTTCTTCCTGTAAGGCATATGTTAACGCCCTATGTGCCATCACGACATCCTGTTGTAACTCTTCTGGTGTCATTGTCGTAACATCAAGGTGATTGTAAGAATGGCTTGCGACCTCATGTCCTCTCTCAACAATTAATCGTGCTAATTGCGGGTCCTTTTCTACACCTTTGCCAATTAAAAAGAATGTAGATTGAACATGATACTTATCAAGAACATCTAAAATTTCTTTAATTCGGTCCTCACTTGCCCAATCATCGAAGGTTAAAGCAACTTCCTTTTTTGAAGTATTTTTACGGTAGAACATATTGGGTTTAACATTTTTGTAATCTGGGTTCATTTTAATAGCATCATAGCCTGCAATTTCCTCTAACGATTTTGCTAAATATTGTTCATCTATGACATCCGTTAATGTAGAGAAAACGTATTCCTTTTCTTCCCCTACTTTCGACAGTAGTGGTATAACATCAATAATCGCAGGATTAATGTATGTGTTTAAATGAATAACAGATCCGCTGTTGATAAAGCGATGAATATAATCCACAATTTCCTCAGCACTTTGCATATTGCGATCTTTCGGATTAATAGACGACTCTACAACTCCCTTCATATTGAGGGTTTTAGCCGCTAAACGCATATTGTCAGTTGAGTCACCGGAACGACTACGAACGTATTTCGGTGTATAACCTAATTGCTCTTCAAAAACTTCATTCGCTAAATAAATTTCTTTATACGTTTCTTCATAATTTAAATCAGTCATTTCAGTAAATGTTAATGTTCCGTTTTCTACCTCGTGACCTTTTGCTAAAATGTCCTTCACTAACTCTGGATCTTGCGCTACTCGTGTACCTTCTATAAAGAATGTTGCCTTCATGTTAAATTGATCCAATACCTTTAATAGACGCTGCATTGTTTCATTGTCCGCAAGCCCATTAAAGGTTAATGCTACCTTTGGACTAATAATGCCTATGTGACTATAAGTATCACTCATCGTCCCATCGTGTTCCTTTACCTCAATTGTCGAATCAACTGGTTTAATCTGATTTTGAGTAGACGCTTGACACCCAGCTAAAAATAAAATGATGAATAGACTACATAATTTTAGTCGTATCATTTCTAAAGAATCCCCTTATAATTTGTAATAATTTTCATTCTTAAATAGATATTGGGTGTTCCTCGTATCAAAAATTAAAGTAGCATGTTGATCAATTAAGGAATAATCAATAGTTGCATGATTCGTTAAAATGACAACAGCATCAGCTTTTTGAATTAATTCTTGTGTTAATGAAACAGTGTTAAAAATGTCGTTACCAACTGAAAATGTTCCGATAAATGGATCAATAACCTTTAGATCACACTGCTTTTCCTTTAATTCCCTAATAACATGTAGTGCCGGTGATTCTCGGAAATCATTAATATTAGGCTTATAAGTAATTCCAATAACTACAATCTCTGCCTCACCTATTTCTTTTTCCTGTGCATGTAAATAATTTTCTAGTCTTTCAACTACAAAGTTCGGCATGGAATCATTAATTTTATCTGCTGCCTCAATTAATGTTGCAGAAATACCATGCTGCTGGCCGGCCCATAATAAATATTTAGGGTCTACTGGTATACAATGACCGCCAACTCCAGGGCCAGGTGTAAATGGCATAAAACCATAAGGCTTTGTTGAGGCGGCTTCAATCACTTCCCACACATCTATATCCATCTTATGGCAAATCTGACTTAATTCATTAACTAGGGCAATATTAATTTGTCGAAATGTATTTTCTAGTAACTTTTCCATTTCAGCAACGTTTGGACTTGTTACAGCAAACACATTTGTATTGATTACTTTTTCATAAAAAAGCTTGGAAACTTCTAAACAAGCTGCTGTTATGCCGCCAACTACTTTAGGCGTATTAGAAACTGAAAAATTTAAATTCCCTGGGTCCACACGCTCAGGAGAATAAGCTAAAAAAATATTTTTTCCAATAACGAAGTTACCTTTTTCAAGGATTGGTTGAACTACTTTTTCGGTTGTTCCGGGGTAAGTTGTACTTTCAAGAATGATTAAAGTATTAGGGGACATGTTTTGTTCGATTGCATTAGCTGCATCAACAATATACGAGATATTAGGTGCTCCATCTGCAGTCGTAGGTGTCGGTACACAAATAATAATGACATCTACATGTGCAAGTTTAGCAAAATCATTTGTCGGCTCAAGGTTCTCTTCATAAATTGCTTTTTCGATGATTGCATTAGACATATCAGCAATATAGCTAACACCACTTTTTAACTTAGAAATTTTTTCATTGTCTTTATCGAAACCAATTACTTCAAAACCTTTATTGACGATCTCCAAAGCTAATGGAAGCCCCACATAGCCAAGTCCAATAACCCCAATTACAGCGCTTCTTGTTTTGATTTTTTTTGATAAAGCTAATATCGGTGACTCAATTTTTATTCCCATAAGCAATTACTCCTGTCTAAGTTATTTTAAATTCAAAGACTACTTCTCAATTGCTATTTCTTTTACGCTTCATTCTTTTGCATTATGAATCACCCTCATTCCCACACCCATTCTCAGTAATATAATCCACAAATTTGAAATTTATATCTCTTCACACATATAGTACTAAATAAAACTAAACATTTTCTAAACAAATTCCATACAAAATGAAAAAACAACTATCTTATCGCATTTTTTTCTAACAAAATTTCAAATTCAATTCTTTAGCACTACGTTTTTTTCAACAACTCCCTACATAATCGTGAAATTTTATTGAATTTTAGCAAGCACAAACTGTAATAATTTGTAACAAAAAAATTCACTATTCTTTTAGGGCTATTTAATTATTAGTAAATCCATGCACTCTGTCATTAATCTTTAAGAAAACTCCAACATCTGTATAACAGCTAAATCCTAAGAAAAAAAAATCGCCGTAGCAGGCGATTTTTTTGCTTAGATGATGCTGTCCATGACTCATCCTGTATTAATTTGTTTTTTTGTTGAAACGATCAACAATCATAGATAATGCGCCATCTCCAGTTACATTTGTAGCCGTACCAAAGCTATCTTGCGCTAAGTACAATGCTATCATAAGTGCAACCATTGTTTCATCGAAGCCGAGCATTGATTGCAGTAAACCAATTGCTGCCATGACTCCTCCTCCCGGCACACCTGGTGCAGCAACCATCGTAATACCTAGCATAAAGATAAAGCCGATATATTGTACAAAACCTATATCTATACCATTCATCATCATAACACCTAAAGAACAAGTGACGATTGTAATCGTACTACCTGATAAATGAATGGTTGCAAACAGTGGGATTGTAAAATTCGTTACTTTTTCTGAAGCCCCTGTTTTTTGCGATTGTCGCAATGTAACTGGAATAGCTGCAGCTGAAGATTGTGTACCCAATGCTGTAAAATACGCAGGCAGCATTGTTCGAAGTAACATAAATGGATTTTTCTTATTTAAAGCTCCCGCAGCAGTGTATTGCACTAGCAATATTACCCAATGCATCACAATTATAAGTACGAAGACAATTGCGAAGACAGATAAAATTTTTGCGACTTGCCCACCAAACGTCATGTTCAAGAAGATACCAAAAATATGAAATGGTAAAAGTGGGATAATAACAAATGAAATTAATTTTTCAATAATCTTATTAAACTCTTCAAAACCGCGTTTCATCACATCACTTTGAATGGCTGTCATTCCAATTCCTACGATAAATGCAAAAATTAATGCTGACATAACACCCATTAATGGCGGCATTTCAACTTTAAAGAATGCCTGTGCTAAAAATTCCTCTGGGTTTTTCATGCTTTCCATAGCACCACTTGATATGAAATTGGGTAACACATTTCGCGCTACCAAAAAGGCAAATATTCCTGCAATGATTGTTGAGAAATAAGCAAAGAATGTTGCCAAACCTAATAATTTCCCGGAGCCTTTCCCAAGCTGAGCAATGCCCGGAGCAATAAATGCAATAATAATAAGTGGTACAACAAAATTTAAAAAATTACCGAATAAGCCATTGAATGTTGCAAATATACGTACAATTGGCTCTGGCATAAAGCTTCCGAGTATTACCGCTAACAAAATAGCGACAATAATTTTTGCCAATAGACCAAATTTAAGCTTCATTATATTGTCCTCCTTAAAAATACAACTGTCTTTCTAGAATGTAATATTAGTAATTTACCATAAACAGTTGAGAGAATATACAGTTTGTGAAATAGACGCAATTGTAAAACTATTTTTTTATTCTCTGATAAAAATACAAAAAACTTAGAATAGGCAAATACTAACCTATCCTAAGCCTCTATTTAATATGCTGTAAATAATTTTTGTAAAATATAATATGATTGTTTTAAACGCTCTTCAAACTTAGGTGTTTGCCATGGTTCCCAAGTATAAGGTGAAAGTTTCGGTAAGACTTGACCATTTGTCTCTGGTAATGATTTCACAACCTTACCGTCCTTATCTACAAAAACGACACCAATATAAATATTATCGACTTTAGTCGAAGCTTCCTTCCCATCCTTATATAGATCTCCGATAAACTCACGCTGGCTCGGATCTTTTGCCTGGATTAGTAGCCAAGGAATTCGTAGCTCAATCACATGATCATCCGTCCACGTATAGTCCACTAACGAATTGTAATCTTTCGATTTTGGATTGGCGTTCCCTTGAAGCAGCTTCCCGGTTTCATAATAACTAAAATCGGTTGTAATTTTTTGCTCTGGTAAGTATAGCTGTTTATTTAGCACATAGTTAATCGGTGCAAACTTACCACTATTTTTTGTGACAGCTGCCATACGAGGCGGAATCATTTTTAATTTGTGACCGTAAAAATAATCATAGAAATCATAGTACTGATCTATGACAACTCGAGAGTCTTCACTTTTATTTAATTCCACCATAAAATCTACACCATTTGAAAACGTCATATCTTTTATTGATGTCGCCGAAGTATTCCCTTGATTTGGTACTACATCAAGTAAAATACGAGGTGAAGCTTTTTCTAAAACATCACTTTTTAATTTGAAATACAAATATCTTTCATCATAATCGACAGCAAAATCTGTTGTATCTGAAGGTGAGGTATTGTACAGTTGTGTACCTTTCCATTCTGTTGTATTGCCGTCTACTTTTACTTTAAATCTATCAAAGCTTAGTACGCCAAATTGCTGTTCATTCGTTTGTGCATTGGACCAAAATGGTCGACGATTCGGGTCATCATAATCCATCGTATTCCAAGTTCGCTTAAACCACTCGTCCTGCCATGTAAAGATAAGACCTCCTAGCAAGCCTTCATGCATAATATCTTCATATAAATGTTGAAGTGTTTCACCCTGCTGCTGTTCGGACATATGCCCCTGATTCCAGCCATAAACATTTTCATGTGTCATCCCGCGAGCTGCTGGGATTCCAAATTCCGCAATAAGGACAGGCATACGATGAGCTTGATGTAAGTCTTTTAAATATCCTGCATAACTATTGTTATTGCCCCGGAAATCTTTATAATTTAAATATTTTTGGTCGAAGTTAAAGAAGTCAGGGTAATATGGATACACATGATAAGAAGCAAATTGTCCTGGCGCCTGCATTTCACCCTTCGTATAAATGACATTTGGATTGACTCCAACCAAATCTTCATCCTCAGAAGGTTCAGAAGGATGGTCTAGCAAGTCGGTTGTTACCCAGTTTGTGAAGCTCATTGGGCGAATCCAATTGTATTTATCCTTTTCATAAGTAGTAATAAGATCCATTTGCTCCGCTAACCAATGCTCAAATGGTGCAGCATTTTTCGTTTCAAAATACGTCCCATTGTATTCGCCTATATTAGCGTGTTTTTCGTTCGTACCGACTACCATGTGCGGATACCATTCGATTCCTAGCACCCAGCCAATAACATATTTTGAAACGTCAACATCGTATAAGCCTGAAGCATGTCCTGCTACTGGCTTCACATAAGTATTACCGTGGATAACATCTACCATGCGCTTCATTTCTACTTGGAAATCCTTTAAGGTAGTTTCATCATAGGCATCTAGTGAATCTGACAAGCCTTCCTCATTAATCCACACACCATGCAATACATACAATGGTTTATCTGGGTTTTCCTCATTGTATTTAGCAAGTGCCCGATAAAAACCTGGTGGGTGTAATGTATAGACGCGAATCGTATTGGCATTCATCTCAGCAATTTGACGGAACCAGCGATAGTACTCTTCTTCCGTAATTGCCGCCTCGCCAGGGAATGCTCCTGGTTTCCCCATACCGATATTAACGCCCTTAAAGACTAGCGGCTCCCATTTTCCATCGTGTAAGACTTCAAATGATTCACCTTTAATACGTGCATTATAATTTTGTTTTTCATGATTAACGTTTTCCTTAACCTCTTTTTGCTCAAACGTTTCAAAAATTTTATGCATGACTGGTATATAAATCGACCAGTAAAATGAACTATCTGCATACTTCTCAGCATATTTATAAATAGTCGGTAATCCCTTTATTTTATAAAGGTTCGGTACCCGTGACATATCGTTGAAATCTCCAGCAAAGTAATAGCTTGTCGTGTAACGTTTATCCTGTGAAACGATAGCCGCAAATTGCTGCGGAATATCGTTGTCCTTTAATAGTTTTTCTCCATCTTTTGTTAAGTCCCATTTATAATTAGCAAGAGCATCCTCCGCATATTTAGGCGTGATAATATCAAACCAATAGCCATATTCTGCACTAGCGGAAGTATTAAAGAATTTTTGCCCTTCTTCCGTAAATTGCACCTGAATACCTTCTGTTTTTACATGCTTGTCCAGTTCCAGCACAATGAGCTTTTCTGTAATTTCATTAAATAGAAGAAAGCCACCGCCCTTATATGGCCAATTATCACCATGTTCATCTATGACCCATTGTGGGATTTCTGAGTTTTTATGATAATCAAGCTCATCAAAATAACGCCCAATCCATCCAGACCATGATATGCCTAAATAGTCCTGTAGCTCTTTTATAACTGCCTCTGATGTTGGTGACGCAAATGTATTGTATTCAGCTATAAGCATACTTTTCTTGTTGCTTGCTAAACGACCTACTATTGATTGCCATTCTTCCATTTCTAAGCCACCAACAATTTTTTCTGAGCGTTTACCTAGACGTTTTTTTTCATTTAAATCATCCTTATAAACACCATACGTATCTGCCAAATAAATAACATCATAATTGCTATAGTCGGTCGGAAACTTTTTTTCTGATACTCTTTTCGTTTTATCATTCGGAATCGTACCATAGTAATTTTTTTGTGCATCATATGGTTGATGATCAATTGTGTATTTATAATGGTTTAAAAACCAGTTCACACCTAAATGCTCTCGATAGGTTTCGTTCGGAACCGTTTTATCTAGGATCGCGACGTTCAGCGGTTTTTCATCGCTCAAATACCACCATGCTATAGGTGTAACAATGAGGATTAGAGTAGCTATGACCCCTATATATATTCGCTTCATACACTTTTCTCCTTTTCAGCAATGCCGACACGCTTCATATTGCCCCAATCGCTTTTTCTTAGCATAAACCGAACTAATCCTTCACAGCGCCATAAAAGAGTGAGTGGTCGATACCAAAAAATTTCAGTAAATGCTAAAAGTATCATTCGTAATAGCTCTTTCTTTCTCGGGTACGTGTTCATTGTCCATGCCTCGAATAGTATAGATGCAATTGAAAAAATAACTCCATAAATAACGAAGAGCAGCAACAGTATTACCGCTACTTCATAATAGATTTTCCCTAAGAAAAATGCTACTACGATATAAATATAACCACCTAGCTCAACAATTGGACCTAGGCATTCTACAAGCCAAAAATAAGGCAATGCAATAAACCCTAACAAGCCATATTTTGGGTTGAATGTCATCGTTTTATGTTTCCAAAGACTTTCAAATAATCCTTGATGCCAACGTCTACGTTGATTTCGCAAAACCCCTAATGTCTGAGGTGCTTCCGTCCAGCACACAGGATCTGGTACAAATTCAATACGTTTCTTTTCTTTTTTCTTTCTTATCAAACGGTGAATATTCACGACAAGCTCCATGTCTTCTCCAATAATATTCGTTGAATAACCGCCCGCTTTCACAGCCCATTCCTTCGAAAAGACACTAAATGCTCCGGAAATAATAAGCACAAGATTGAATTTACTTAAAGCGATTCGCCCCATTAAAAAAGCTCGCAAATATTCTATTATTTGCATGATGACTAAGTAGTTATTCGGTAAGTGGGTTTCAGTAACAGAACCAAGGTGCATTGTCGCTCCATTGGCAATTCGAATATTTCCTCCTGCCGCAATCACTTCACCATCAGATAAAATAATCGGCTTCATTACACGAAGTAAAGATTTTTCATCTAAAATTGAATCCCCATCAATAGAGCAAAAATAAGGATATTGCGAAACATTGATACCTACATTTAATGCATCTGCCTTACCGCCATTTTCTTTATCTACTAGAATACAATTTTTATAGATTTCCGATTCATAAATTTGTTTAACTTCTTTTGTAGGGATATTTGTACGAATAATTTTATCAACGGGTTTCATTCGGAAATGCTCGATGACAGTTTGCAGTGTTGTGTCGGTAGAACCATCGTTAATAATGATAATTTCTGTTTGCGGATATCGTAAATTCAACAATGAATAGACTGTATCTACAACGCCAACCTCTTCGTTGTAAGCAGGGACTAATAAGGATACTGGTTTTGAGTAGAAGGCATCGATATGCGCATCATCATATTCTGAGGGATCTAATTTATAGCGTTTGCGTAAATCTAGCATGGCAATGACAAACATTGCGCAATAGGAAACAATAACAAATAACATATAAAACATAATAATGCCGCCAAAAAACCACATACAATAATCTATCATTACTTTCATTTGATCCCCTGCCTTCTGACTACTGTTTCCTGTGCCATTTCAATTGCATATTGGTCGTTTGAAGACTCCATAAATTGCTGTAATTTCGCAATTCCTTCTCTATTTTCCGCAATTGTTTTGGCTGCCTGTGATCGTACCCACCAATTGTCATCTTCAAGAAGCTGTTCTAAATAAGCATAGCTATATTCTAGCGGCACATGCTTAAAGATTTTTGCAATCATTAATCTTACTTCCCACATATCTGATGCCACAAATGGCACGTAAGGATCGATTTCATCAATGACACCAATTTCGTAAAGACCTTTTAATGCTCTTATTTTTATTTCTGGTTCCTCGTATGTTAATAGCTGTTTTAATTTCTCAATATATTGCATATGTCTTTTGACAGCTGCAGTATCAATTGCAGCGAATTGAATATTTTTCGTCCAGCTATTAAAGTCTTCAAATAATCGAATAAATACGGAATCCTCTAACAATACAAATAATCTTCTATATTCGCTTTCAGAATAATGAATGCTCGATTCTTTAATTTTTTCGATAAACAATTCTTGTCGGAAAAGAGAGTATATTTTTAACAACTGAAAATATTCTTCCTCCGAAATTTTGGTTTTCTCGAATTGTTGACAAGTATCTAATAATTCATCTATCTGTAAATCAGCAATACGATATAAAGCATTCATCCTAATGCTCCAACGTTTACTTGCTAAATCCTTGTCATAAAACTTTTTTAAATAGTGATTAGAAAACTCTTTGATTTTATGTTCAACTTTTTCATTCGTTATATTTTTCAAATACGATGAAAAGATTATTTCGATAGCTGCTACTTGAGCTCTTCCACGGGGTACAAGCACCATAGAGAGATTTCCATCATTGAACAAATAGTTGTACCAGTGCTGTGAATAGTTTTGTAAATAAGTATCACGTGTTTTTGCAAAGCAAATCTCCCGCTCATGTTGCAAAAGTAGATATATGGTAAATAAAAATAACATAACTAATAAAACAACGATGACCGTTAAAAGAAAAGAAATCGATAGCTCGATCATAGCCAAAACCTCGCAAATGTTCTCCTGATTTTTGCTTCTAACAAACGTAAATTAAATGGTTTTACGATAAATTCATCGACTCCACCTTCATAAGCATTAAGTGTCGCCCCTTCTGAGTTTCGTTCCGACATCATATAAATGATGAACTTTTTCTCATTCGGCATTTCTCGTAAAATGTGCAAAATTTCTAAGCCATTTTTACGTGGTAAAATATCGTTCATGATAACTAAATGCATATGGCCTGTTTTATAAGTTTCAGACTGTAAAAAACTATAGCCATCTTCATAAGTAGCAACGTCTAGCGTAAAATGAGGGATGTCTAAGTGAGTGAACGTTGTTTCTAGCACTTTTCTAAAGATTGCATTTTGTTCAATAATACTAACCTTTACTTGTTCCATCGGTTGTACACGATAATCTGTAACCTGTTGTATCGACCAAATCGGCTGTTCGTCATTTGCTAGTTTTTGCTTATTCTTGTCTAACAACGTTTCAAAGTTAACGCTATTATTTCTTATTTCAGTAATCGAGGCTTTTAAAGCTATTTGCTGATATTCCCTTTCTTGCTTAAGAATTGCAAAAATCCGCTTTAAAAACGCCTTTACCTCGACTTCACTACTTTGCAGAAAAAATATTCCCCAATGTACGCCATCCGCTAATTGGAAAAGTAAATCTGTTTTTCGTATTTTGGATGTTAGAAAAGCTGAAATTTGGTGATTCACTTGATTACGTTCTATATCAGTTCCTTGTGGGGAACTAGCTAATTTAAAAAAGACTACCGTCATTGTTAAACGCGAGCGAATAACACTCTCACGCAAAATTTCAAAATAACCCTTCACCTCATGCTCCTGCATGATGTCTTCTGCAATGATTAATTTATTCATTTATGTCCACTCCAGTGATGTAAGAAATATTTATTCTCCTCCATTATTTTTCTATCATTCTTTTGATCTATATACACATCAACTATAGTAATAAATATTACTCAACAATATCTATACAAAATTATTGGTAAATCAGTCACTTTTAAAATATATTATATTTTTGTTATAAAATACAAAAGAAGACTTCTTTTGATAAAAAGTTATATTTTTCTGACAAAAGGGACCTTTCTTCAAACAAGAAAAAAGACCCCTTTAAGACTTGTAATAATATAGTATTTTTTTGACAAACATTACGAAAAGTAGATCTTCACCAAAACGTGTGGTTGATTTCCGTTCCGACTGTAAAATAATATATTTACGGATAATAAAATGAATTATTCCCTATTTTATACACAATACCCAAAATAACGTATACTATATAATATAGAAAGTGAGGTGTATTGTTTGTATTTCTCGAATATGCAATTTTTAATGTTGATATTTGCTTTTATTATTGTGATTTTAAGCTTCATTAAGATTTATCAAATAAAAAAAGAGTATTTGATTAAGCATAGGGAACTAGAAGTGGAACTGGAGAAAGTCGAATTAGAAAGACAAAAAATAAAAGCTAATAATATAAAAAGTTGAATTGAAAAACACTGTCAAATCAACAATATATAAAATTTTGTATGCATATTAAAAGTCATTCAATCAAAAAAGGAGTAATGACAGGGTTTGACCTTTATCATTACTCCCTACTTCCTCAGTGGTTATGTCACCTGATTTTTTTCTAAACGAACATTCTTCTTGAAATACTGGATTGTATAATCGAAGTTGTTATAGTTATCTACTAAATTGACCATATAAAACTCTGAAAAAAATTTAAAAAGATGGTAAATTGTTTAAGGATTTGTCTAACTACAATTTGTGAACCAGTATATTGAGATAAGAAGTCCCCTGTAACCTCAAGGTTTGTACCTTTAAAACGTTGGTATTCATCAATTACCAGTAATTGATACAGGGATTTGTGGTTTAGGATAGCATTCGCAAACCACTCTTCCATTTACTGGGTAACTTTAACTTCTATCGAGTTTTTTAAATAAGTTACATCAGAGAAGCCATAAGAAGCTGTTTCATTTGCTAATACCGTTTTGCCTGTTCTGCTGTCTCCGGTTACAAACACTGTATGTAGTATTTTGATGGTTATTGGTATGTGATAATGAATTTCTAAAAAAATTCGCAAAGGATGAAGTGCATAATGTATAGATCTGTTTGTAAATACAGGCAAAAAACAATGAGTACTTCTGTTATCATTTTTTTATCGTTAGTATTAGTTTTGTTTGGATGTCAAAAGAAAGAAGATACCAGCCAACCTGTTGGTGATCCACCAGTTAGTGCTCCGCATGTTGATGATAGTGAAGAACTCATTGTTTCTGTATTTGATAAGGAAGGCAAAAGTAGTGTAGTGGAGATAAATGCTGAAAAAAATGTAGAAAACGAATTAGTTAATAATGAAGAGGTTTGGTTACATGCATCACTTTCAGACAATAAACAATATCTTGCCTATACAAGTGCAAAAGGTGACGGACCTTGGGAGATTTATTTATTAGACAGAAACGATAAAAAAACTTATCAAGTTACAAATGATACTTTAGGACAACTTATTCCTAGATTTGGTGATAACAACACCATCTACAGTGAAATATTAGGGGCAACATTCCCTGTATCTAAGATTTCAAAAATAGATGTGAAAAAGAAGAATTCTATTGTATTTGATACAAAACAACCTGACCGTGCTGTAGAAATGTATGATACTTCTAAAGACAAAATTATTGGTGCATTTGTCTCTGAAGAAGAGAATACAGCAAGAAGGAAGGCTGCAAATGAGGCTGGTGAACCTTTAGGGCAAATTGTCTATTCAATATATGAAATGAATTTAAATGGCTCTGCCATGAATTTGGTAACGAATATAAAAGCCGTCAATATTGATTCGATGGCATATGGACCTAATGGGGATTCTGTTATTCTTGGAGGGGAAAATATAAATGAAGATGAAGGAAGCGGCATTTATCAGTTATCTCTTACAGACAAAACATTAACTACCATATTAACAGATCAAATGATTAAAAAAAGTAAGAATCCCCTATTATCAGAGATTGGTCAAAGAAGGCTAGCGGTATTGTCAAAAAATGAGCGATTTATTTATTTTTCGGGTATACCTAAAAATGCAGCAGAGGTTAGTTTTGACGGAATAATTTCTAAAATACAGTATATATATAAGTATGACTTGGATAATAAAGAAATAACAAAAGTATATGAGTATAAAAAACCAGCTTTTATTACGGATATGACGGTTACATATTAAAGCATGCAGTTGTTCAGTCAGAACAAAATCCATTCTTTTGATAAATAAAAACTACTAGATGTATTATAGATGCATGGACATACCTCGGTTAAAACAATAGCGTTGAGAGTAGGAAATTGCTTGTCTAACCATGAGATAAAGAAAAACACCTTTCATTGAATAACGGGTATTGAAACCTGAAATAATCAATGAGAAGGTGTTTTTCTATGGGAGCTTGTCCCCTTTGATTTTTGAAGAAAATCGAATACGTTAAGATTTTTCAGCATTTAATTTGCTTCTACAAAGATGTTAATAAGGAATATCATTAAGTCTGATTAGTATGACATGGGTAAGACCATTGCGCCCTATCTTTAGCTGAACTTCAATTTAAATTTGTTTTTTCACCCATTGTATAGAGGATATTGCAGCAAATGGCCATGGAAACGAACCCGGAGTGAACATCAAACTTTGTTAATCTATACGGATTTATTCTTTTCCGATAAGCAAAAAGGATAGTAAGCTTTTCATACTTACATACCCTTTTCGGTAAATTCTATTTATTTAACTGGTACAACTGAGCCTTTCCATTCTTCAATAATGAAGTCTTGGATTTCTTTAGATTTTAATACTTCTATTAATTTTTTAATTTCAGGTTTTGTTTCATCACCTGCACGCACAGCGACTATATTTACATATGGAGATTCTTTATCTTCAAGAGAAATTGCATCTTTCAATGGATTTAAGCCATTATCGATTGCAAAGTTCGAGTTGATTAGAACCGCATCACCTTCATTATTTTCGTACATTTGTACAAGCATTTCAGGCGCTGTATTTGCATCGAATTTAAAGTTTTTAGGGTTTTCTGCAATATCTTTTATTTCTGCTGCTGTTTTATCAACACCATCTTTTAATTTAATTAAGCCCTTAGCTTCTAACAATGACAGCATACGACCGTGGTCTGATACTGAGCTAGAAAGTAAAATTGTTGCCCCCTTTGGAAGATCCTCAAGAGATTTATATTTTTTAGAGTAAATTCCGATTGGTTCAATATGAATAGCACCAGCATTTACAAAGTCATAGCCATTTTCTTTCATGCTAAGTTCTAAGTAAGGTAAATGTTGGAAGTAGTTCGCATCAAGTTCGCCAGATTCTAAATGTTGGTTTGGTAATACATAGTCTTGATATTTTTCAATTTTAAGATCGATACCTTCTTTAGCTAAAATTGGTTTTGCTTTTTCCAAAATAATAGCATGTGGTGTATTAGAAGCACCTACTGTTAATGTTACACTTTCTTTACTGTCACTATCACTAGATGCTGAGCTTGAGCCTGTTTCTTCTTTTTTACCAGCCCCACAAGCGGCTAGAGCTAGTACTAATACAGATAAAAATAATCCTGTTAATAACTTCTTCATTTTATTACTCTCCCTTTTTACTTATATTAAATATGTTAGCGGTATTAAACCGAGATAACCAAATGTTAGTAGTGTGATGCTCTTTTTAGCGTTTATCTGTTTTCGCTGTAATGAAGTCGCCAATCCATTGAATAACAAATACTACTATTAAGATTAATATAGTCGCCATTAAAGTTACATCGGAGCGATTACGTTGGAAGCCATCTAAGAATGCTAAGTTTCCTAGACCACCTGCACCAATAATACCGGCCATCGCAGTATAACCAACAAGCGCTACAGCCGTTACAGTAAGACCAGACATAAGCGCTGGTAACGATTCGGGAATTAATACTTTCCAAATAATCGTTGACGTTTTGGCACCCATTGAACGAGCCGCTTCAATAACACCTTTATCAATTTCGCGTAAAGCAATTAATACCATACGAGCATAAAATGGTGCAGCCCCAATAATTAATGCTGGTAAAGCCGCATCTGCGCCACGAATTGTGCCAAGTAAAAATTTCGTAAATGGAATTAATAAAATAATCAAGACGATAAATGGAATCGAACGGAAAATATTAACGATTGATCCTGTTAAAAAATTCACAATTTTATTGGCCCATAGTTGGTTGGGACTTGATAAAAATAATAAGATTCCAATTACTAATCCAAGTATAAATGTGATAACCGTAGAAATTGTTGTCATGTACAATGTTTCATACGTAGCGTCCCACATTTTTTCCCAGTCGACATTCGGAAAAAGACTAGTTAGCATTTGCAATCACCTCCGTTTGTACTTCGACTGTATTTAAGTAGCTAAGTGCAGCAGCAACATTGTCCACTAAGCCATCAATTTGCACAATGAGTGTACCGTACGCTCCATTTTTCGTTTGCGAAATATTACCATGTACAATACTTACTTCTACATCAAACTGTTTCACAAGATGTGAAATGACAGGCTGCTCTGTTTTTTCTCCTACAAAGATTAGCTTAACAAGTTGTCCATTAGGATAATTTGCTTTAATTTGTGCCACAGTTTCCTGTGTTTCCTTCGTATCTGTAATTTGAGAAACGAATTTTTTCGTAATGGCAGCTTGTGGAGCTTGGAATACTTGTAATACTTCACCACGTTCTACAATTTCTCCAGCTTCCATAACCGCTACACGATGACAAATCTTACGAATAACGTGCATCTCATGTGTGATTAACACAATCGTTAAACCTAATCGTTCGTTAATATCGACAAGTAGATCAAGAATAGCATCTGTCGTCTCTGGATCGAGTGCGGATGTTGCCTCATCACATAACAATACCTCTGGATTATTAGCAAGTGCACGAGCGATACCTACCCGTTGTTTTTGTCCCCCCGATAGTTGTGATGGATATGCTTTTTCGCGCCCATCCAAGCCAACTAGTGTAATCAATTCTTTCACACGTGCTTCACGTTTTGCCTTTGGCACACCTGCGATTTCGAGTGGGAAAGCGATGTTTTCTGCAACAGTTCTAGACCAAAGTAAATTGAAATGCTGGAAAATCATACTTACCTTTTGTCTAGCATCCCTAAGCTTTTGCCCCTTTATGGATGAAAACTCTTGATTGTTAACCGTCACCGTACCAGATGTAGGCTTTTCTAACCCATTTAACAAGCGAATCATTGTACTTTTACCAGCGCCACTATAGCCGATAATGCCGAAAATTTCACCTTTTTTAATAGAAAGGTTGACGTCTTTAACTGCTGTTAATTCGCCATTCGAAGTTTTGTATTTCTTCGTAATATTTTGAAGATTAATCATAGCGAATTCTCCTTTTCTCATATCAATTATGCCTCGTTAAGGTCACTCAGTCGTTGTTGTTGTTGTTGTTGCTGTCGCTTCGCTTTCGCACAGATAAAACCGTGTTGCTGTCGCTTCGCTTGATCGCCACAGGACATGACATTCTTAGAACTGAGTTCCTCTATTAAAAAAACCCCTTCACTTATAGACAAGTAGAAGGGGTCACGTAACTTATACGCTAAACCGTTCTCTCATCTTTCAAAGATAAATCTTTGGGTGATTTGGCACCTTTTCACGTTTGTGATGGTTGCCGGGCTTCATAGGGCACTTCCCTCCGCCGCTCTTTATAAGAGTTCGATATATTTATTGTTTTTTTAATATATTTGTTACTTTACCACGCGATTAATATTCCGTCAATTAATTTTTTAACAATTCGTATAAATACGGTACAGATTGAAAGGCATAAACCTTTGCTGTCATTTCTCCGCCTTCATATACGAGTAAACATGGTACACTTTCGATTTTATTATCATAAGCTATTTGCTCTATAAAATTTATATTCGCTTTACCAATCTGTAGTTGTGGCAACAATTGTTCAACAACCATCATCATTTTCGATGCAACTGCGCACGTTCCACACATTGGCGTATATAAATAAAAGGCAGCCTTTTCACCGGACTGGATAGCCGCGTTCCACTGCTCTGTTGACCATTCTTCCATCTTTTTCACGCAACCTTACAAAATATACTCATTATGGATTGAGAAATGTGCACGAAGCAATATCGCCGCTAACACTTTCCTCGGAGTTGTCTCAACTTCCTTATATGTTGGCATCGTCCGTAAATGCTCAGCCTCTGGATAATGTCTGTCCATTAATGCCCGTAGCTTATTACCTGATGTATCTGCATCAAAAAATGTATAAAGCTCACAACCCTCATATGGATCGAGTAGCTCTTCTAATTGATGCACACCAATTGTACCATTTGTACAAAGTATTTTTACGTCTTCATTTAAAATAGGTTCGATTTGAAGTTTATCCGATCGGCCTTCGACAATTAAGCATTTTCCCTCGAACATCACGCCACCCCCATTTAAACATAGCCCTTATAATTCATTATATCAATAAACCTTGTCGTTGATACAGTTAGATACCTATTAATAAAGGAATATACTTGCATTTACTTCACCAACTATAGTGGAAGAATGCATGAGGATAATAAAAAACGTCGGTAGTTTCCGACGTTTTTCTGATTAACTATGCCTCGGCATAATTGCGTCCAAAATCGGCTTTGGGCTTAGGCCTGCACGATGGCCGACACGATGTCGGTCATTTCGGTAATACCACAGGTCGTGGTATTTTTACCGACGCAGGCCAGTTAGCCATTATCGCATGGATGCGATGATCTTAGGCTAACATCCTTTAAGCACTCCTTTCCGATTCTGTGACATTCGCCGGAGGCTGTAACTTCTTGTTGCTAATGTTTAGGTACCTGCTGTAAGAAGCTAAAGGCTTGTCTTATTCTGCAATCATTTCTTCGTATTGCTCAGCTGTCATAAGCTTGTCAATTTCTGAAGCATCAGCAGGCTCTACAACGATCATCCATGCTTTTTCATATGGTGATTCATTAACGAATTCTGGGCTATCTTCTAAATCTGCATTTACTTCAACTACTGTACCTGAGATTGGTGCGTATAATTCAGAAACTGTTTTAACAGATTCTACGCTACCGAATGGATCATCAGTTTTGATTTCGTCGCCAACTTGTGGAAGTTCAACGAAAACGATATCTCCAAGTTCAGCTTGTGCGAAATGAGAAATACCGATACGTACTTTACCATCTTCTACTTTTACCCATTCGTGCTCTTCAGAGTAACGTAAGTCTTTAGGTGTGCTCATGCAAAAACCCCTCCATAAATATGTAATATATTCATTTTCAGTGTGCCATACTTCTACCATAAAAACAAGAATCAATTATGCTCATTCATCTCAAACCTATAGAGGTGAAGACTTCTAACCTGACGCTTCGCTTGCACTACATACAACCTTTACTGAAACAAGTTAAAAACGTCATTTCCAAGCTTGCTCAAAATCTGATTCTTTAAACCCTAAAGTAACTTTTTTTCCATTAGTTACTATCGGACGTTTAATCAACATACCATCTGATGCCAGCAGTTCAAGCTGCTCTTCTTCAGTCATTGTAGCGAGTTTATCTTTCAAGCCAAGCTCTCGATATTTCATACCAGAAGTATTAAAAAATTTCTTTAAAGGTTGTCCACTAGCTTGCCATAATTTTGATAATTCGTCCTTTGTAGGTGGTTGTTCGACAATGTGTACCTCTTCGTATGAAACCCCATTGTCATTTAGCCATTTTTGAGCTTTTTTGCAAGTAGTACATTTCGGATATTGAATAAATTGAATCGTCATTTAAAGGCTCCTCTACTATCATTTTTAGGAACTACATTTTCAGTGTATCCCTCATTTTCTGTAGTATACCATCATAACTGTTACGAACCAAAATGAAACTCCTCATGCTAAGCGTGGGTTAATCGGAGTTCCCGGCCACTAGCATCCGATGAGTCGCAACAAAAGCGAAGAGTGGCTAGACGCCCCAAATGCTAGCGCTGATAAGATACTCAGAATCGCTGATAAAATGCCTACAATCGCACCAAGCGCACAGCCGGAATGGAAAACCCTCGTTTTGCTTTACTTTATTTTCAAAAAAACCTAGCTATCTCATCTATCGGATAGCTAGGTTAGGCATGCTATATTAAACTACAAATTTTTCTGCTTCAATTAATTTAACAGAAGCTTCGCGTTTCTTCGCGATTAAGTTGTATGGGTTGTTACGAGTTAATTTACGGAGTGCAGACAATGTCATGCGTGCAGCGTCGCCGTCTGCTGAAGCAAGAATCGTATCTTTTGCCTCTTTTTCAATTTCTGCAAATGCTTCTTGGCAGAAGATTTGCGTGTACAGTAATTTTTGATGCGCTTTTTCAGCACCGTCACGAGCAATCGCTTTTTCTGTACGTAATACAGTAGATTCCATCGCGAATAATTGGTTTGCAATATTAGCGATATTCACTAATATTTCTTGTTCTTGATCAAGCTTCGCGCCGTAGCGTTGTGCTGCTAAGCCTGCTGCTAATACAGCAATTTTCTTCGCATTTTTCACAAGATATTTTTCCTGTGCTAGTGGCTCTGTGCCTACATCTTCTGGCATTAGCATAAGAAGCTCTTGTTGTAAGTTTTGAGCAACTTGTAGCAATGGCAATTCACCTTTTAATGCTTTCTTCATAAATGTACCTGGTACAATCATACGGTTAATTTCATTTGTACCTTCAAAAATACGATTAATACGAGAATCACGATAAATACGCTCTACTTCGTATTCAGCCATAAAGCCGTAACCACCGTGTAATTGAACCGCTTCATCTGCAATGTAATCTAACGTCTCAGAACCAAATACTTTAGCAATAGAACATTCAATAGCATATTCAGCAATTGCGCCAGCAATCACTTTCCCTTGCTTTTGCTCATCTGGGCTTAGCTGACTTAAACGATCCTCAAATAAACCTACTGTACGATAGTTTAATGACTCAGATGCATATAATTGCGATGCCATTGTTGATAGTTTTTCTTTTGTTAAATTGAAATCAGACAGCTTCGTTTTAAATTGCTGACGTTGGTTTGTATATTGAATGGCAAGCTCTAACGCACGCTTCGAGCCACCAATTGTTCCAACACCTAATTTATAGCGCCCGATATTTAAAATATTGAAGGCAATTACGTGTCCGCGGCCCACTTCACCTAGTAGATTTTCCACAGGTACTTCTGCATCTTCAAGCACTAATGTACGAGTTGAAGAAGATTTGATACCCATTTTTTTCTCTTCTGGTCCAACTGAAACGCCATTGTAAGCACGCTCTACGATAAATGCCGTGAATTTATCACCGTCGATTTTTGCATAGACAACAAATACATCCGCAAAGCCTGCATTTGTAATCCATTGCTTTTCACCATTTAAAATATAATGTGTCCCTGCTTCATTTAACTTCGCAGTAGTTTTTGCACCTAGTGCATCTGAACCTGAACCTGGCTCAGTTAATGCGTAAGCAGCAATTAATTCACCTGACGCAAGCTTCGGTAAATACTTTTGCTTTTGCTCTTCATTTCCGAAAAGTACGATTGGTAAAGAACCAATACCTACGTGTGCACCATGTGTAATAGAAAAGCCGCCAGCAACAGACATTTTTTCTGCGATTAATGCAGAAGAAACTTTGTCTAATCCTAGACCCTCATATTCTTCAGGTACATCTGCGCTTAATAAGCCGAGTTCACCTGCACTTTTTAGTAGACGAACTGAATGCTCAAATTCATGGTGTTCTAAATTTTCAACGACTGGTAACACTTCATTTGCTACATACTCTTCAGTTGTTTTAGCAATCATTTTATGCTCATCTGTGAAATCTTCTGGTGTAAATACACGATCTAATTCCACATCTTCAATAATAAACCCGCCGCCTTTAATGAAATCCGTTGTTTTTTCTGTCATGTTAAATTCCTCCCTATTTATCTATTATTAGTAGCTTTAATCCCCAATATATAGAAAAGCTTGAAGCACTGTGTTCGGAGGCAACCGGAAACGCTGCACTCCAAGCTGATCTAGCAACTATCTCTATTTCTTTGAACGTTGAATTATAAAATTTCAAATACCCCAGCAGCACCCATTCCGCCACCAATACACATTGTCACGACGCCATACTTCTTACCTTGACGCTTCAATTCATGAATAAGCTTTAATGTTAGAATGGCTCCAGTTGCACCAAGTGGGTGACCTACGGCAATTGCTCCACCATTGACATTTACTTTATTTTGGTCGATGCCTAAATGACGTACGACCTGTAAGGATTGTGACGCAAATGCTTCGTTAATTTCCCATAAATCAATGTCATCAATTGCTAGCCCTGCAATTTCAAGTGCTTTTGGTACTGCCACGATTGGTCCAATACCCATCACCTCAGGAGGTACACCGCCAACTGCAAAGCCTAAAAACTTCGCCATTGGTGTCAGCCCTTGCTTTTCTGCTTCCTCACGATCCATTACAAGTACTGCTGCTGCACCGTCCGAAGTTTGAGAGGCATTACCAGCTGTAACACTGCCCTTAACATGGAAGGCTGGACGAAGCTTCGCTAAACCTTCTACAGATGTACCTGGACGTACACCTTCATCCATGCTAAACGTGAATTTTTTCACCTGTGGCTTGTTGTTGTCATCTACATAATGCTGCTCTACTTCGATTGGTACGATTTCATCATTGAACTTACCTTCTTTAATCGCTTTTTCTGCAAGCTCATGTGAACGAACAGCAAATGCATCTTGATCTTCTCTACTTACATTGTATTGACGTGCCACTTCCTCCGCTGTGTGCCCCATCCCCATATAATATTGGGGAGCAGTTTCTGCTAGTGTTGGATTTAAGCGAGGTGTATTACCTACCATTGGCACCATACTCATAGACTCGACTCCACCAGCAAGAATCGCCTTAGAATGTCCTAGCATAATACGCTCTGCTGCAAAAGCGATTGCTTGTAAACCTGATGAACAGAATCTATTAATCGTCAGCGCTGGTGTTGTATCTGGTAACCCTGCAAGCGCTCCTATATTACGTGCTACGTTCATGCCTTGCTCAGCTTCAGGCATTGCACACCCTAAAATTAAATCGTCAATCGGACCTTCATAGCCCGCTCTTTTTAATGTTTCTTTGACAACAACCGCTCCAAAATCATCTGGTCTAACTGTTGCTAAAGAACCCTTCTTCGCTTTTCCAATCGGAGTTCGTGCTCCTGCTACAATAACGGCTTCACGCATGTATTAATCCCCCTTTGTTTCATGTGCAAGTATGGTTAATTTCGTGTTATCAAATATGCCTCGGACATAGTTGCGTCCGGAATCAGCTTTGTGCTTAGGCCTGCGTGATGCAGGTCAGTTAGCCGTTATCGCATGGATGCGATGATTTTAGGCTAACATCCTTTATTAACGCCTTTCCGATTTCGTGACATCCGCTGGAAGCTTTAGGCCAACAGGATGTTGGTCACTCATTCGTTGCCACAGGACGTGGCGTTCTTAGACTGAGTTCCTCTATTTCAGCGGACGTGGATCCCCGCTGAAAAGTGACTTAAATTCGCATTCATCTCACCACCTATAAAGTTAGGAGACTCCTGCTGAAAGAAATTAAATTTAGTTACGCAGTGGTTTACCCTTTAAAAGCATGTGCTGCATTCTTTGTTGAGATAAAGGTTCTGCAACTAAGCTTAGGAACGCCTCACGCTCAAGGTTTAATAAATATTGTTCGTCTACTAATGTGCCATACGGAACTTTACCACCAGCAATGACATACGCTAATTTTTTAGCTATTTTTAAATCATGTTCACTAATATAGCCTGATTCAAACAATCCTTGCGCACCGATTAATAGCGTACCGTAGCCTGATGCACCGACTACAGGAACTTTCACAGGTACAGGTGGTTGATAGCCTGCCTCATAAAGCGCTAGTGCAGCTTGTTTTGCATCATATAGTTGATGATCTGGGTTAACAGAAATCCCATCAGCAAAGTTTAAGAAGTTATTTTCACGTGCTTCTTCGCCAGACGTCGAAACTTTTGCCATCGCAACTGTTTCAAATACTTTATTAGCAATATGTTGATAGTCTACCTCAACACCATTTGGCAAGCCTTTGATGAATTTTTGGTACAGTGCCTTATTACCGCCGCCGCCAGGAATTAATCCTACGCCGACTTCCACTAAGCCCATATACGTTTCCATTGTTGCTTGAATATGTGCAGCTGGTAAGCAAACCTCTGCTCCTCCACCAAGTGTCATAGCAAAAGGTGCCGCTACAACAGGCTTACGAGAGTATTTAATCTTTTGCATTGCATCTTGGAATGCTTTAATAACGAAATCTAGCTCAAAAATATTATCATCCTGTGCTTCTACTAAAATCATTCCTAGATTCGCACCAACACAGAAGTTTTTCCCTTGGTTACCGATGACTAAGCCTTTATAGTTAGCTTCTACTTCATCGACTGCAAAGTTAATCATTTGAATAATGTCTAAGCCAATTGCATTTGATTGGGAATGGAATTCAAGTAAGGCAATTCCGTCACCTAAATCTATTAAGCTAGCACCTGTATTTGATTTAATAACACCATGCTTTTTCTTATAGCGTTTTAAGTTTATTTCTTTTTCATTAACCGGCACTTTTACATATTCAGAGCCATTATAATACGCTAGATCACCGTCAATTTCCGAATAGAAAGTTTCAAAGCCGCTTGCTAACATATCTTTGACAAATGCCGGCACTTCACGACCTTCAGCCTCCATTTTAGCTACGGACTCTTTGACACCAATTGCATCCCATATCTCAAATGGCCCTTGCTGCCAGCCGAAGCCCCATTTCATAGCATTGTCAATCGCAACAATATCATCAGCAATTTCACCGTGTAGCTGTGCAGAGTAAATTAGCGTTGGAGCGAAAATACCCCATAACAACTCTCCTGTACGATCTTTCGCATATGTTAGTGCTTTTACTTTATTGGCTAATCCACGATATTGTTTTGCCATTTCAATAGAAGGTGTTTTTAATTTTTTTGCTGGGCTATATTCAAGTGTGTCTGGATTAATTTCAAGAATCTCTTTACCTTGCTTCAAGAAGAACCCTTGACCTGTTTTTGCTCCTAACCAGCCGTTTGTGACCATTTTCTGTAGGAATTCTGGCACTGCAAATACTTGCTGCTCTTCACCAGTTGTTTGATCATAAACGTTTTTCGCTACATGGATAAATGTATCTAAACCAACAACATCCAGCGTTCGGAATGTTGCAGATTTTGGGCGACCGATTAGTGGACCTGTTACAGAATCTACCTCACCAACCGAATAGCTACCCTTCATCATTTCTTGTAAAGTAATTAGTAAACCGTACGTTCCGATACGGTTGGCAATGAAGTTCGGTGTATCTTTAGCAAGTACGACACCTTTTCCAAGCACATCTTCGCCAAATGTTTTCATAAAGCTTACAACCTCAGGCGCTGTTGTGTTTGCCGGAATGACTTCAAGTAATTTTAAATAGCGTGGCGGGTTGAAAAAGTGAGTTCCTAGGAAATGCTTTTTAAAATCCTCTGAACGCCCTTCTGCCATTGCATCGATACTTATGCCAGATGTGTTAGAACTAATAATTGTGCCAGGCTTACGTACAGCATCAATTTTTTCATATAGACTTTGTTTAATCGCTAAATTTTCAACGACAACTTCAATAATCCAATCTACATCTTTTAATTGCTCTAAATCGTCCTCAAAGTTACCAACCGTTAGTAGTGATAAATTTTTCTTAGAAGTAAGTGGTGCTGGCTTTTGCTTTAATAACTTTTGAAGCGCTCCGTTAACGATACGATTTCTTACAGCTGGATGCTCTAAGGAAAGACCTTTCGCTTCTTCCTCTTTTGTTAGTTCCTTCGGTGCAATGTCTAATAATAATGTTGGAATACCGATGTTTGCTAAATGTGCTGCAATTCCAGAACCCATTACTCCAGAACCTAGAACAGCAGCTTTTTTAATATTGTAAGTCACAAGCAATTCCCCCTTATTCTCCCATTGAATGAATAGCCATTCATTTTTTGGCCAAAAAAATTTCAAGTTTGCCTTAGTGTATTTTTGTCTAGATCATTTTACGCGTAATCTTTGACATACGACTGAGGCTTATCTTCATTCAGCTACCATTTTGGATTAGAGGTTAATATCTTCTGCTGAATAAAGATAAAACTACTTTTTCTGTTTTTAGTTTAGATTATTTTGTCTGATTTAGCAATCTTTTTTCACCAATTATTTTTTCGATATACAACTTTTTTTGTTTTTTACGAGCGAAAACATAACAATAAGTAGATAGCGATAATGCCAAACAGAAAACTTTCAGGTTGAGGAAAAAATGTGTAGAATGGAAAGCAAGGAGAGTGAAATACTAATGAAAACAATTACAACTGCTGAACAATTTAATGAACTGATCTCAGGTGATCAAAAAGTTCTAGTGAAATTTTACGCTGGATGGTGCCCAGATTGCACACGCATGAATATGTTCATCGATCCAATTATCGAAGAGTACAGCCAATATGACTGGTATGAACTTAACCGTGATGAGCTTCCAGAAATCGCGGACAAATATGATGTAATGGGTATTCCAAGCCTACTAATTTTCCAAAACGGTGAAAAATTAGCACACTTACATAGTGCAAATGCTAAAACACCTCAGCAAGTTATAGAATTCTTATCTGCTCAACAATAATTAACTAGGCTAAAATAGCAAAGTGAATGTAGAACAGCTTAATATGTGGCGAAGCGAAGCGTCAGCCGCAAGTAACAGAATTTTTATCTGCACAAAAAATAATGGAAAAACGAGCTGCATTTCTTTTTGAAATGCAGCTCTTTTAAAAAAGAGATTATGATGCGCCAGCAACTGTCGCTACTTGGAAAGTCTCAATATGATGCTTCCATTTCACCAAAATACCATAATTCAGCTTGTGGTCCTACAACTGTACACGTAGTCTTACATTATTTAGAAGATCAAGCTCCCTCGGTAAATGAGCTTTATAAACTTCTCGGTGGCACCAAAATCGGGTTATTTAAATGGCGTCTAATTCGCAATCTGCGCCGTCTTCGTCCGACATGGGATATCCGTGACTGTACGTTAAAGGAGGCTATGCAGGAAATCGATGCAGGTCGCCCTGTCGCCATACGCTTTGACCGCTATTTCAGCTTAAATTGGTGCGATAAAAAATCGGCTTTCGCCTATCATTGGGTTCCCCTCATTGGCTATGAAATACGCAATGATGAGCTATGGTTAATATTCCATGATAACGGCGGCCCTAAACGTGAAAGTAAAATTCGAACGGCTCCTTTTAAAGATAATGAAAAAGTGTTGAGCTTCGTGAAAATTACACCGAACTAAGTAAGAGCGTGCCTGCAATGTTAGACATGCTCTTTTTTCATCAATAACTAAGACTTATTTACTCTTCTCAAGAATAACTTTTAGAGCTTGTGCAAAAACATCCATTGATCTATACGTTTCTTCTAACGTATTATCTATACCTCCAACTTCTAATAATACTGAATTATCATGGAGTTCTTGATTATAAGTATTTTGGGGATCAATCCCTTTTTCTATTACACCTACGGATAGTCCCGGAAATAATTTTTCTAGTTGTTCATGAAGCTGAGTGGCAAATATTTTATTCGTTTCATAGTTTCCACTCGTTTTTGATACGACAAATTTAATTCTTGCGTAATCTTTCCCTTTCATTTCAATTGTGGATTCACTTCTTTTTTGAGAATCTCGATGTATATCAAAAACCATGCGAATGCTGTCATTTTCAGCTAAAACTTTCTGTAAATTTTCTCGTGACACTTTATATGAATCTGGAAAGTATGAACCCCTTTGTTTTAAGATTCCATCTATATCTGTCTCATCATGAATTGAATTAATGTCCATTTCTTTTAATGCTCTACTTAACTCTTTACCTACCAGTGTTACATTTTTAGTATTACTATACGGTGGCTGCTCTCTATACGCCCGCTGTTCAGGAAGCTCCGGGAAAAATGATTCCCTGTTATGTGATTGATAAATATAGACCACAGGTTTCTTTTCTTCCATTGCATAAGACAATGCCCCCCTTCCATCACTATGGGCTACCTTTGAAACTATGCCACTCCCATTTAAAGAGATTAGCCATGAAAAAATAAATGCACAAACTAAAACACCGCTTGTAATCACAGCGAATTTTGTGAAGATCCTTTTTTTACCCAAGCTTCGTGCTCGTTGTCTAAGAGTATTTTCAGTTGCAGAAACAAATTCCTTTCTAGGATGTTGAGGGTACATTTCTTTCAGCGTGTCAAATAAGTCTTTTTCATTTTGCATTTGTCAAAACCCCCTCTATTTCAATATTCAGTTTTCTTTTAAGCTCTTTTAGGGCTCTATGATAATCAACTTTTACTTTCGCCGCACTACATTGAAGAATTTCCGAAGTCTCGTTTATGGAAAATCCATTAATACCTCTAAGAATGACTACTGCTCTATAATTAGGTTTTAATTTAGCAATAGCTTCATGAATATATTGTTTTAATTCTGTTACTTCAAATTCCTCATCAGGTTTCTTTTCATTCGAAGATAACTGATTAAAAAAACCGTCCTTAAATAGTGAGGTAAACTTTTTCTTTCTGTAGTGATCTATTGCTACATGTTTTGCGATTGAAAAAATCCACGTTTTTAAATGATAGTTACTATTAAAATTCAATAACCCTTTTAATACCCGAATAAATACTTCTTGGGTCAAATCCTCAGCATCATTTTGATTTCCCGTAAAACAAACAAGAAATCTATAAACGTCTAAGTAATACAAATTGTAAATTTCAACTATTCTTGATTCTAAGTTATTTGAATCAATCAATCTTTCCCCTCCTTTTACTTATTTGCTTATAATTCGTTTGAGGTTAGGAAAAGGTTACAAAAAATTATAAGATTGCTTCACAAAACGTATGGTTGATTTCCGTTCCGACTAGGGGCTTTGTAGCTGACGCTTCGCTTTCGCTACAGAAAACATTTGTTGCTGACGCTTCGCTTTCGCTACAGAGCAAGCTTCCTGAGGGCGTCCGCCGAGCCGCTTCACTCGTGCTGCTTGCTCAGGGTCTCGGGCCAACACGATGTTGATTACAAAACGTTATTACAGGACGTGATGGTTTTAGTCTTCGTTCCTCTATTGCTGAGCCCCAAGGAGTCACCTATTTCCACTCCAATCAACCCATGAACATGGCATATTTCACTAAATAGTTACCTCAACATTTGGTGATGAGACATAAAAAAGCAGAGCATAATTCTATACTCTGCATTAATTACCATGATGTATGTGATTTATTTAGCTTGACATTTAATTTTGTAACAGATTAAAACATCTTTGTAATCAGTATTATATCTTTTTTCTGTAACACTAATATAAAAATCTTCTCCGATTAAATTCTTTTATCGGGTTCGTCTGGAAACAGGTCTTGTCTTATCGCATTAAATAACGCCATTTGCTCTGATTTAGTAATTCACTGAACTCTTCATAAACATCTTCCCACTTAAAACAACTATTTCTTGAACACCATCCCACTTATGAATAGTGTTTTTTTGGGGTTCTAAAAGGAAAAGAATAGAATAGCGTTCAGAGCAGAATAAACTGAATGTACCTTTCCTAGCTATATTTAACGCTTTTATAAGTGGATGAAAATGAATAAACGATGTTTAATTTAACTTATATTTAAATAACTTATTTTTTAATGCTATATTGACTTTAAAATGCAAATAGAATACAATTCGATAATGATAATCATTCTCACTAAAAGGAGACCAACAATTTGTTTCGAATTTCTGCACACGACATCGAAGTAAAATATGATAAAAACATTATTCTTAGAGACCTATTATTACATATTCCAGATAATAGTATTTCAACAATTATTGGACCGAATGGTTGTGGGAAATCAACTTTATTAAAGGCTCTAACAAAAATATTGCCTTATTCTAAAGGTCAAATTTTATTAGATGGACAAGCTTTAACCTCATATAAAACAAAAGATTTGGCGAAAAAAATGGCATTACTTCCGCAGTCTCAGATTGCACCTTCCAACATTTCAGTACGTGAACTTATTGCTTACGGAAGGTATCCCCATCAAGGGAATTTCGGTATTTTAAGCTCTCAAGATCAAGAAATTATTAACTGGGCAATCTCCAAGACCAAGTTAAATGACGTAGAAAATTCTATTGTTGATTCATTGTCGGGTGGGCAACGTCAACGCGTTTGGGTCGCTTTAGCATTAGCCCAGCAAACGGACATTATTTATTTAGATGAGCCCACAACCTATTTGGACCTTGCACATCAACTTGATTTAATGAAACTTCTTAAACAATTGAATATGGAAGAAAATCGTACAATTGTTATGGTACTACATGATTTAAATTTAGCGGCTAGATATTCAGACTATATGATTTCAATGAATTCTGGTCAAATCGTAAAAGCTGGAGCCGTTGATGAAGTGATGACTACTGATAATTTAAAGCAGGTTTTTCAAATAGATGCTGTCATTAGTGAAGATCCTTATACTAAAAAACCAATTTGTCTATCTTACGACACTAGTTTATAAGAGGTGATAAGATGACAATTTGGCACAAATGGATCATGATATCCGTACTTTTAATTATCTGTTTTGCTTCCATTATTTTTGCAATCAGTATAGGGGCTAAAAATATTCCCTTTATCACAGTGTGGACATCCATTTTCCAATACAACTCAGAGGATAATTTACATCAGATCATTTATGACGTTCGATTACCACGAGTGTTAGGGGCCGTATTTGTTGGAGCTGCTTTCGCAGTCGCTGGTACAGTAATTCAAGCAATCACACGTAATCCCCTTGCTGATATAGGCATTTTAGGAATCAACGGTGGGGCAGTACTTCTTGTGACTATCTGTTTTGCATTTTATCCAGCGATTTCCTACGGTTGGCTTACGTTCTTTTCATTCATCGGGGCCGCACTATCGACCTTCCTTGTCTTTTCAATCGGTCTAGTCGCTCGTGGGAATCTTTCCCCTTTAACATTTACAATTGCTGGGGCAGTGATTGCTGCATTTCTACATGCAATTAGTTCAGGTATTGCCATTTATTTTGATTTGAATCAAGAATTGGCTTTTTGGTATGCAGGTGGAGTTGCAGGTGTTACGTGGAGGCAACTTCCTTTATTGATTACTATCGTTATCGTATCCATCATTATTGCAACATTACTTGGTAAGCAATTAACGATTTTAAGTACAGGCCAAGAAATGGCATCGAGTTTAGGTATAAACATTAAGTTCTTACTATTCACAAGTATGGGGGTTATCGTTTTACTTGGTGGTGTTGGAGTTGCAGTCGGTGGTTCTATTAGTTTTGTTGGACTAATTATCCCTCATCTTTCACGTAAATTTATTGGACATGATTACCGTTGGAATATTCCGGTAAGCGCTTTATTAGGGAGTACACTTGTTGTAATCGCTGATTTATCAGCTCGAATAATTTTTGCACCTAAAGAGCTTGCATTAGGAATATTAATTGCCTTTATTGGTGTGCCATTTTTTCTAGTTGTCGCGAAGAAACTGGAGGGAACTTAAATGGCAACAAAGCGAAGAATTCCATTTCTTTTATACATCTCGATCACTTTGATATTCATTTTTCTAACATTTTTCTTTTCAATTAACACCGGAAGCTATCAACTTTCTTTACTAGAAGTGGTGAATAACCTATTTGGTCAAGGGCAGGATCATAATATACTCGTATTATTTGAGTATCGATTACCCCGCATCTTGATTGCATTAGTCGGTGGTGCTGGTATCGCTGTGGCAGGATCATTACTCCAATCCTATACGGGCAACCATTTAGCGGATACTGGTTTATTAGGTCTCCATGCGGGTGCTTCATGTGGATTAATTATATTCATGAGCTTTTTCAGTCAAAAATTTTTATATGCTGAAATTTTAATACCTTTATTCGCCTTTTCAGGTGGTGCTTTGGCCGCCGTTTCGATTGTTTATTTAGCAAAATCAAAAAATGGCGGTATCAATACAAATAAATTGATTTTAATTGGTATTGCTGTATCGGCACTTTTTAATGCAATAACGCTATTTTTATCATTACGTTTAAATAAAGATACTTATTCTTTTGCAGCTAGTTGGTTACTTGGGAATATTTGGGGACGTCATTGGATTCATGTTTCTATTTTAATTCCATGGGTTGCTCTATTTAGTTTTCTTGCCTATCACTTAGCGCATCGATTAAACCTTTTACAAGTTGGAGAGGCATTCGCTCAAACAACCGGAATTAATGTAAAGCGCACAAAAAATAGCGCATTGATAATGGCTGTGGTGTTATCAAGCGTTTCAGTAGCCATCGTAGGTAATATTAGCTTTTTAGGACTTTTAGCGCCACATTTGGCACGCCAATTAGTTGGCAGTGACTATCGCCTCAACCTACCTTTATCTGCATTGATTGGCGCTGGCATTTTACTACTTTCTGATACGATTGGTCGTTCTCTATTTGAAGCAAACCCAATCCCAGCAGGTATATTGGTATCCTTCATTGGAGGACCTTATTTTATTTATTTACTATTAAAAAACAACAGGAGTGTATAACAATATGAAAAAATGGTATTTACCAGTAACTTTAGCTCTATTAACAGCAGTTTTAGGTGCTTGTGGAAATGAAGAATCAACAACATCTAATTCAACAACGAAAGTAGTTGAAGAACAACGTATTGGCTCTTTATCAATTCACTTAACAAATGACTTAATTGCCCTAGATATTACCCCCGTTGGTTCTGTAGTTGGTGGTTCATTAGGTGATTTTTTACCACAAGCAGCTCCATACTTAACAGAAGCTACAAAATATGGCCCTGCAAAAGATGTTGATATGGAATCATTACTTTCCTCTGAACCAGATGTTATCGTTGCAGATGAAGAATTTGCAGCAGCGAATTTAGAACACTACAAAAAAATTGCACCCGTTCAACTATATAACTTAGATGAAGGAACATGGCGTGATCATTTAACATTACTTGGAGAAAAATTCAAAAAAGAAGAATTAGCGAAACAATTTATTGCAGATTACGAAAAGAAAACGGAGGAAGTAAAATCTTTACTTGCTAAACAATATGGTGAAGATGCAACAGCAATGGCAATCCGTGTTACAGATAAAGAATTACGTGTTTTCTCAACAGCACGACCAATGGGCCCAATATTATTTAAAGACTTAAATCTTGAACCTGCTACAGGAATTACAGAAATGGGTACAGAAGAGCCATATCAAGTGATATCAAAAGAAGTTATTGGTGATTACGATGCAGATATTATATTTGTTGTAGTTAATAGCAACGAAGAAGCTGAAAAAGTATACAAAGAACTAACTAAATCATCTATATGGAAATCTCTAAAAGCTGTTCAAAAGGGCCAAATTTTTGTCGTTTCAGATCAACCTTGGTTAGACTATTCAGCTCTTGGGAACTCAATGGCAATGGATCAACTATATGACCAATTAAAAAAATAAAAATATCGTCTACTTACAAGAATACATCTTACAATGCGAAACCCTTCACTTTTCCCCCTAAAACCATATTGTTTCAATGGTTTTAGGGGGATTTACTTTCACTCAGATAGCTGGCCATTCGTCGTGCGTAACGAGAAGGTGCACTACTTATTTTTGTATTTCGGGCTTACGACGAGAACACGTGTAGCAAATTATATGAGATGTTATAATGAGGAAAGAATACAAGAAAAATTAGGCTACTTAACGCCCGTAGAATACGGTTACCAAGCAGCCTAATGGGTGTTTTATGTGTGTCTCAAATGACTAGGTCAGTCCAATATTTAAGGTTTTTATTACAGTGAATATAACGAACGTGCCTGCTTGGCAATTAATGTGTAGCCACGTTCTTCTATTTCTTTGAACGTTTGAGGCTCGTAATTAGGTAATACTAAGCTCGCTAATTCTGCCTCGATTGGTATGTTCGTTTGAATTGTTGCAAGCTCATGTGACAATTTTAGCATGTCTATATTCTCTTTAATTTTCGTGCGTTGACCTGGCTTTAATTCGTCTATCGACGTTAGAACATTTTCGATAGAACCATATGTTTGAATTAACGTAAGTGCCTGCTTTGGTCCAATACCTTTAACGCCTGGGTAACCGTCACTCGTATCTCCCATAAACGCTTTGACCTGTGCAAATTGCATAGGTTGGATGCCATATTCCTCTTGAAAACGCGTATGCGTATAAACGTCATATTCTGTGTAGCCTTTTTTCGTAAAAGCAATTTCCGCTGATGGTCTTAAAAGTTGCAGTAAATCCTTGTCTCCGCTAATTACCGTAATGTCAGCCTCATCTTGAAACTTTGTAATCATTGAGCCAATTAAATCATCTGCCTCCATCCCTTTAACACCGAAATTTTGCCAGCCCATTTGTTGCGATAAATTTTTCGCCATATCAAATTGCGGTAGCATTTCCTCTGGTGGTGATGGACGATTAGCCTTATAGCCATCAAATAATTCGTTACGGAATGTATGTGCACCCATATCCCAACAAACAGCAAGATGGGTTGGCTTCATAATAGATTGTGCCGTTAATACATGACGGACAAATCCTTGGGCACCATTAGAAGGTGTCCCATCCGCCAGGCGAATATAATGCCCCATCGCAGCCGATGCAAAAAATGAACGGAATAATAGCGCCATGCCATCCACAATTAAAAGTTTTGGTTTTGTTGTCATATAAATAGTCCTCTCTATTACAATACAATAATTGTATTCATCTATAATACTTTTATGAAGCATTGTCTATTATAGCAAACTATATGACAACATCTACAATATATAGCATAGTGTTAATTTTATGCAGTACCTAAACTTTCATCAATTATGCCCGGCATAATCATCATTTTATTAGAGAGCGGGGTATTCTGTTTTTAAAAGCCCATAAACATCAACGTCTTCATATGTATCCACTAAAAATCTATGTTGTCTCAATGTTCCCTCTTTGCGTAATCCACACTTTTCTAACACCCTAGACGATGGTTTGTTTCTAGCAATGGCAGATGCCCAAATTTTGTTAAGACCTAGTTCGATAAAACCAAAATGAATCATGCTGTTTACAGCTTCGGTTGCGAAACCTTTCCCCAAATAATCCTGACCAAGCCAATAGCCAAGTTCACCTCTATTGTTGACCTTGTCAATTCTTAACGTAATCGTACCTATTATTTCTCTCGATTCTTTTGAAACAATTGCTAGAGGGTATTCGACTCCCCGTTTTAGAAGTTCTGGATGCATATCAATCCAATCTTGTGCGAACTTCAATTCATATGGGTACGGAAGTCCAAGAATATTGGCTAATCTTTTGTCATTAGCCAATTCTTTGATTCTGAATGCGTCATCCATAGTAAAAGGTTCTAAACATAGACGCTCGGATTCTAATTTTATCACCATATTTCCTCCCCCTTAAGCCCCTTCAAAAACGATAATTTTATAGGCCATTTAAATTGATTGCATCATACTTTATGACCTGCGTGAGAAATCGATTTTTACTAGATTATTTACTGACACCTTGGACGTTATTTTTTTGAATGCGATTGCGGTAATCCAGTCGAATACCTGTTAGCCATTGTAAAAATGCTGTCACACCCATTTTCACTGTTTCGGGGCGTAGGTCCCCCTCCTTTGGATCGGCATAGACAAAGTCAATATGGCGGACTCCTTCATTTTCTCCAATGAGCTTTAGAATATCAAATAATTCATAGGCCGTTAATCCACCTGGTGTTGCAGCAGGTACATCTGGGGCGAATGTAATATCGAGCACATCCAAATCAACAGATACATAAATACGATCTACCTCATACATAAGCTGACGGAGCATTTCACGAATCGTTAATTGTATGCCATCACGACGCATTTGCTTTAACGTAATCATATGTATTCCTTGTTCTTTCGCGTAGTGAATCATTTCTGGTGAATTAAAAAAGCCGTGTAACCCGACATTATAAACATGTTTCCCCTCTACAACGCCTGCTGCAATGAGCTGCTGTATTGGAGAATCCATAGCTAAGCCAATTTCCTCCTGATTCCGAGCATCCAAATGCGTGTCAATTTGAATAATCCCTATGCGATCCTTTGGAAAAGCATTCTTTATTCCTCTAAGAGAGCAAGCTGTTATCGCATGATCTCCACCTATCAGACACGTGAAACTTTTAGAATATGCGGTGCTTAAACTTTCAGCTGCAGCTTCTATAGCAGACTCTGAAAGCATTCTATCCGTCTCATGGATGGCCACATCACCTACATCAACGACTGCTAACGTACGCAAATCTACTTGCTCATCTAAATTATAAGATTGAAAACTTGGCCAAGCCTTTCGAAATGCTGTTGGATACAGCGCTTTTTCGGATCGTTTACTAGCATACGATAATAAAGCACCGTACAAAATAATATCTACATCATTTGGAAGTGGATTTTCTTTTTGCTTCACCCATTGATGCATAGCTGAACCATTTTCTTGCTTATATTGCCATTCTGGTTGAATAAACATGTTAACCGACCGCCTTTACGTCATTTTTATATACTATCTTTAAATATTTCCAATTCATATCAGCTGGGCGTCCAATGTCGAATTAAAGTCAATTGCCCTATACTTTTTTATTGATCCTATAAATATACCTAGTAAAATATTTTCCACATTAATAGTACCATTAGTACATACAATTTCGTCAAAGTTCGGTATTTTCCCTCTTAATTTCTTAAAAAATCTATATACTCCATTTACCCCTTTACACACAAAAAGTAGCAAACTAAGCCATTTTCTAGTTTGCTACTTTTTATGTTTGATTCAGCAGGGTTTTCTTCCCCCACTGATTATTAGTCTTCACCTATCGTGCTTTTGCGGGATAAAGTTTGGCAAAGCTCTGCGACCTCGTGCATCGTATAGCTTTGAAAGTTATATTGATGACGCAATTCCTGATAATACTGTAAAAGTTCCTCAAGCATCGCTAAATTTTTTTCGATGTTCTTGCCAAAATTATGAGGGTGCCACCATAAATGATAAAAGGCTTTAGACCTTGCAGCTGCATGCATTCCCTCTTTTATACGTTGGACTTTTAAGCCTTCAAAAAATCGCAAAGGTCTACAATAGGGCCTTAAAAATGCACTTGAACGAATGTTAATAAAGGAATCCTTTTGCATTTCTTCTAGCGTTACTAGATGATTTCCCGTTATATTAACATAGCTATCCAGCCATTTTTTTGCAGCTAATAGCCGACCTTTTCTCGTAAATTTTTGAGGATCGTACAACGGATGTTTTTCATTTCCTCGATAGCATACAAATCCTACTTCCTTACATGCCGGGAAATAGGCTTCATTCACTTGATTACGCGGAAAGACAATCGATTTCATCGGTCCGATATTTTCTTCACAAATCATGGCAGTAGCATGTAAATCTGCACGAAAATTTGCTTCAGTTTGTCCATTTTCTAAACAGTAAAAATGTGAAAATGTATGACTGCCTATTTCTTGGTGTGGCGTACGTTTAATCTTCTCAATTAAGGATTTGCCGAAATGTAAAAGGTCCTCTTGCTCATTTTCTCCTACTTTTGCAAGTTGTGTATGTGCTGCGTAGCGCATGTTTTTATATTTTATTGGAATACCTCTTAAGTAGTGAGCCATTTCAGCTTTTGTTTCTGCAAACAATAGACCTACTGTTGCCCAAGTCGCATGAATGCCATACTGTTCAAACAACTCTAGTATTTTAGGCAATGCTTCACGGACGCCATATAAATTTTTATTGTATTGTCCGTGCTTAAATACATCGTGGACACCCCAATTTAGCTCAAAATCCAATGATATGACAAGACCTCCACGATTTACTTCAATAACTACTTCCTCCATTTTTGCACGCCCAGTAACAGTGCACGTATTTTGGATTGGGTAATGTAACCGGAATATACATCGACGACTTGTCCACCAAAACCTAGTTTAAACGCACGAACATTTTGATCATCTGTCAGCTTCCCCATATCGTATAACACAAAGCCTTGCTCCTTTAAATGCAATAAATTATGCCATAGTAAGAAACGATTTGCATATCGAATTGGTCGTATTAAATGCTCTGGCATTGATTGAGAATGACAAGTCGCTACATAATAGGACATCGCTTTTTTAGCGTATATAATATCGAGTCTATAGCATAGTGTTTGTCCACAAAAACTGCGAATCTCAGACAACCATAGTGCTCCTTTATTTTTTAAAAGCGTAATAGCTTCCATTTGAGACTTACTAATTAGCTCGAGTTTTTTTCTTTTTGCGAAGTTATTATAAAACTGTTGAAAGGCTCGTAAATTGTCATCTGATGGTTCCTTATAAATAAAAACTTGATAGGACTCTTTTTGTGCACGACGAAGAATTTTCCGATTACTTTCTGAAAGAGCAAGATATAATGATAACTCACTATCTGTAAGGTGAATATGAACCGTTTTACTTTTAACAAGCTTTCGGCTTGGTACAAGTGAATTTGTATAGCCAATAACCTTCATTGATTTTCTAACATTAGCTGGCTTCTCTACGAAATAAAAATGCTGCATTGCGATATTCCATCGCTTACTTTTAATGGACAGAATGAACATCGCCCCCACTTTCTGTGTATTTTTCTACATGATTTCGCTCATAACGAGCACATTTAAAATGTTTCATTCGAGAAATACGTTTATAGCCTAGCTGCAATAATTGTTTACGCTTTCGCCATTGCCAAAATCTCGCAGTAACCCAAAGTGTTTGTGCAGGTTTCATTTTTTGGAAAAAGGCTGTAATAATATCGATATTTTTATAAACATCATAGGTTAAAAAATATGTCTGCTTTGGCAATGCTTCAACAATTTGCAAATCATCTACATGCCAGTTCATCGCATGTAATGCAAACGCAGGTTTATTCGTTTCTGCATAAGAATCTTTGTAAATCGTGTATCCCTTATAAAATAGAGAAATAATTTCTTCCTTATCGAGTTGCATCGCCTCCTGTATCGACAACTCCTCAAACAAATCTCCTACAGGTCGTTGCGGTGTAACATTATCTGATGGGGATAATTCATACAAATTCACTTGCTTAAAACGAATAAATTTTTCTACGAATAGTTGTCCATATTCTAGCCAATTTTTTACTTTCCCATACTTTACTAAGTAACGTAATTGACCTAGAGTATTGCGTTTCCATTCCACGACACGATGATTACCTTTTAAAAATTCCTTGAGCCGTTCCTTCAGCGTATAGCTACTTGCCAATAGCCTTGCTCGCTTCGTTCCACCGCTTACGAGCATACGCCTCGTAAAATCAATATTAGAGCGCCAATCGAACTTATACGGCTCATAGCCAATACTCATATCGAACAAGCGATAGTTTTCAGAATAGGCTCGCTTAATCGTTTCTTGATTCACTAATCTGTTAGGCCCGAATATAGTAAATGTTGGCTCATGTGCAAGTGCGTAAGTTACATAACGTCCACGACAGCAAATTCCGTATGTGAAGGCAATCCATCGGTCTTCAAAAACAAGTGCGTCTACCTCCACTTGCAATGCCTCCCCTTTAAGAAGCGTTAACTGTTCGAAAAAGTCCTTTTTCTTCCCTTTCGTAAAATCACTTGTATCTATTTTTGTAGCCCACCGTCGATCAAATAATCTAAACATTTGCCAAAGTTCATCTCGCGAAGGGATTTTCCTCGTTAAGGAGCCTAATTTTTGTAGCTTCCGTTCTCTGCTGTCCATACCATGCATTGTTCTCCGTTGATTGAAGTAGTTAGGAATATCTACATCATGAAAGGCAAGATACGGAGTCACTACACGAAAAATACTTGGACGTAACTGCCTTTCAACAAAATATTGCTCAATGACCTTTGTAGAGTCTTTGCTTTCCAATAATCCATGAAATGAAAATAGTACATGTTTGTACTTTTCAATGAGTTGATCAAACACAAAGGTTATAACGGGCAACAGCCATTCTTTTTTTGCTACAACACCTGAATAATTCGCCATATTCTCTCCCGCAAAGGCATAAATTCGTACTCCCCACCGAAGTCGAACTCTGAAGGGGAAAAAGGCAATGATCGTACCATTTTCTTCAACAGCATAGAGCTCGACACGCTCTCTTCGTCCAATAATTTGCCACCAGATATAAAACCAAGCAAATTCTATAAATGGATTATCATTGTCCTCAGATGCTAAAATTTCATCCCAAATATCCTTATACCACATAAGCTCATCATCAGTTCGAATGCGAATTAATTGCAAATTAATCACCTTTCTTAGCCGATTTTAATACAGCCTATTCGTAGATAAATAGCGTTTTCTGATACATTAGTAGAAACGCGGCGTTCACTTGCGTCCCCATTTTTTGACGTAAGTGCTCATCTTGTTAAAGTCTTTTCTTTAGTAAATCGTTATCATCTCGATTAATTAAATCGGAAATTAACTCATTGACACCGCCCACATTCGTAGCTTTAATCGGAAGTCCTGCTCGCATTGCTTCAATAATTGAAATCGGTAAGCCCTCCCAATCTGATAACAAGACAAATACATGACTTTCCTCAACTAAGGATGTGACATCCAATTGATTGCCCAAAAATGAAGCACGATTTATTAAACCTTTATCGGGCAATAAATTCTTCTAAACGTGGGCGCAGTGAGCCATCACCGATCAATTGCAAACGCAAAGGTACATCAGAAAACTCCGCTAAAGCCTTTAGCAATAAATCCTGTCTTTTTGGCACTTCAAAACGAGCAACCATCACGATTAATGGATGCTCCTCATCTCTTTTATAGGTACTACTTGCTTCTCTATTTGATCGCTGCCATTATGAATGTCAGCATTTTATGAGCAGGAGCAATTTCGCTGCATAGCTGAAGCGCCACAGTGACGGATCATAAAGGCCTGCTACAATAGTTACCTCGTGACTGTCTTGCTTTAATTTTATGGCGAGTGCCTCCATATGCTTTTACGCTCCTCCAATCTTATCCATACGTGAAAGATCTTCAGAACTTAACACTCCTTAATTGTTAATAAGCACCTGTTCGAGCTAAAACTACGAAAATTGTTTTGATGATAATTTTAAAATCCATCCAAAAAGAATAACGATCAACGTATTCTAGGTCATAAGAAATTTTTTGTCCGTGAGAAATGTTAGAGCGGCCGTTAATTTGAGCAAGACCTGTTAAACCAGGCTTTACTTCTAAACGCCGTGCCTGTAAAGTGTTATAAGCATTTGTGATGGACGGAACTTCTGGACGTGGTCCAACAATACTCATATCTCCTTTTAAAACATTAATGAGCTGTGGAATTTCATCAATACTAAACTTGCGAAGAGTGGCCCCAACTTTTGTGATCCGTGCATCCTGTTCAGTTTTAAAAAAATAATCATCCGGAATTCCGTCTGCACACATAGTAGGCATATTCACTGGAACTGCTTGTATAGTCATTGTCCGCAGCTTCCAAATAACAAAGCGGTGATGATCCTGTCCAGTACGGATTTGTTTAAAAAAAACTGGGCGGCCTGTGCTAATAAGTAAAACGAGGAATACAACTAACATAAGAGGAATAGTAATGAAAAGTATTAGGAGTGCCCCCGCAATATCAAACATTCTTTTCCCGTACTGACTATAAAATTTAATAGTCTGAGCTGACTGCTCGTGCAACACATCATCCTTCGCATTTTTTTACCACTTAACTTTATATATTCATTTGGGACATTTATAGAACTACTTTTGAAGAAGCAATCGATAATATGTAGAAAAAAGGGTCAACACCATAACGTGGGTTGATTTCCGTTCCAGTTAGGGCCTTTCTTGGGGATGTCGGGGAAACAAGGTTTATTGCGCGAAAGTGAAGCGTCAGCGGCAATGTTTTGACTGCGCGAAAGCGAAGCGTCAGCGGCAATGTTTTGACTGCGCGAAAGCGAAGCGTCAGCGGCAATGTTTTGTTTTGACTGCGCGAAAGCGAAGCGTCAGCGGCAATGTTTTGACTGCGCGAAAGCGAAGCGTCAGTCAATAAGACGCAAAGTCTTCACTCCAATCTGCCTACTAAAAATGCATACATGAAAAAAAGGAGTTATTTCAAAATCATTTTTGAATAACTCCTCCTATTTTAGCATGAATAGAGATGTTCCCTTTTACCCTTGTATAATCTGTACTTCGCATGTAATTTGAACATTTCCTTTTAACGCTTTACTAATCATACATGTTTGTTCTGCCTTCTCAGCTAAGCGATTAATTCTTTTTCGTTCTCGCTCAGATAAATTTTGTACAATAATTTTTGGCTTATGCACGATTTTCTCATAAGTAAAAACTCCGTTTGTGACATCAACAAAGCCTTCAGCTTGCATAGACAAATCCAACACAGCAATCCTCGAATTTTCAAGTAATGTAGCCAGTGTAATTAAATAGCAGGTTGCTGCCGCTCCTAGCAGCATTTCATCAGGATTTGTCCCCATCCCTGGCCCATTCATTTCTCGAGGAATAGAAATTTTCGTATTTAGATTGTCTGCAACAATAGTACCCGTCCCATTTCTCCCCTCCGACCATTGTAAATTCATAGTAAATAAATGTTGAACCATAAATAAATCCTCCTTTTGATTATATTGGGTACGAGTAGAGCATTTACTTTAGGGACCTTTTGCTCCATCACTTAACTCAGTTTTCTTCGTTACCGACCAATTCTATTATCTGCCTAATCAGTTTGCAAGTTTTAAAGTATTTTTATGGAAATGGAAGATAGTCGCTCCTTCGGGATCAGCGTACGACAAACACAATTCTTCCCTTGGCCTAAAAAATTTTCAGTGCAATAATAAAACATCCAATATTTAAGAAAAACAGGAAAACTAATTTTATGGTAAAATAGAAAAAACAATTCTTTAGGAGATTTAAAAAATGATTTTAACAAAGCAACAAGCAATACAAGCACTTAAAAAGAACAAATTTATCGGTTTTACTACTAAAACAGGAAATATTATTATGAAGAAGATGAATAAAACCGATTATAATATTTTTGTATTTGAAGAAGGCAAAGATAAACCAGTCCGTTATGTAGGTTCTATTATGAACATCATGGCGACAATGAGCGACAAAGCTTCTAACAAGGATTTCGTTATTGTGGAACAGCTTTCAACTCAAAATAAAGAAGAGGCTGAATCTGTAGAGAAAGATGACATCAAAGAAGTAGTGGAGTCTACAGAGAAAGCTGAGATTAAAGAAACTGCTAAACCTGCAGAAAAAAATGAAGCAAAAAAAGAAAAAGTAGAAAAATCAGCTGACTTCGATGAAGAAAGACGTGCTATTTCAGGTTACGAAGGCTTATATGATGTTACGGCGAGCGGTCGAATCATTACAGTACGTGAAAATCGCCCATTAGCTCGATGCAACGATGAATATGGTTTCCATATTGTTCGACTAACAAAAGAGGGTACTGCTTCAAGTCACAATGTATTTGAACTTTGGAAACAGGCATACCCTGAACTTGAACAAACTAATTTTAAAGGTGCCTTAAAAGCGAAATATGGTACAGGCTGTAAGCTAAGCGATAAACCAGGTATTCACTTTTAACCCTTTTAGTGAGTGTCACGAAATTTTGCAGCAGCATAATTGAATATAAACCCCGAGCGTCGATACATTGACGCTCGGGGTTTTTAAATTATGGAAAGGAACCTATTATAATTTGCGATTAATATCTATTCCGGTTTGATCACGCAGATTTCGATAATAAAGCCCCTAATAATAGATTTATCGATAAATTAACCTCTTACTTTTTAGTAATTCAAACAACGGACCTTTTTCTAAAACTTACGACTATCATATTCGTTTCTACTTAGCATATATTTTTTAAAAACAGCTTAAAGAATATATAGGGTGGAGGAATTTTGCAGTTGAGCGCAATGATACTTGGTGGCTTTCTTTTTTTTAGTGCTAGCATTGGAGGAGCTCTAGCTTGGGTATTCTCTAGGCTATTCAAGCATACAACTCATGGATTATCCTTATTATGTGGTGGATTTTTAGTTGGCTTACTTGTTGTAGACGTCATTCCTTCTTCTTTTCAAATATACAAATCATTTGGCCTGTTACTTGGCATTTTGTTAGGCTACTTAATGTTTGAAGTTCTTAATAGTTTATTTCATACCTCTCATACTCAAAATCCCTCAGTATCTCTATTGGCAATCGCAATCATTATCCACACTATTCCGATGAGTCTTACTGTCGGACAGCTGTTAGGGAAAGCCTCACTAAGTATTGCCATAACAGCTTCTATTATTCTACATCATCTACCAGAAGGCTTTGCACTTTCTACAGCATTACTATCACAAGGAGAACGGCTTTGGAGACTCTTTATTTATTTTATAGCATTTTCGATTTTCTTTAGTGTTTTCATACAGATCGGCCAATATTGGGAGTTATCTGATAAGGCACAAGGTGTACTAATGGGCGTATCGATTGGGTTAATAGCAACAGCCAGTATTTCAGAATTTATTTTGCATCATATTCGGTCAGTATCAATAAAATCACTTATAGCCTTCGTTTTATTAGGTTATTTATTAAGTCACGTATTTCATATGCTAGTCGAATAAAAAAGCAATCCACCCCATATTGTGGATTGCTTCTTTTAAATTACTTTTCTTCACCAATTAACATTAATGTTAGTGATAGGATTTTAGCAAACTGTGCACGTGAAAGATTACCTTTTGGATTAAATTGACCGTTTGCTCCATCGATTACACCTAATTGCTTTAATAATCCGATTGATTCAACAGTTTCCTTACGCATTTGGTTTTTGTCTGCAAATGGGTTAATTTTGCTAACCTTACTTACATCAAATTCCTTTCCTTCTAGGAATCTTGCAGTTACAAATGCCATTTCCTCACGTGTAACAGGTTTATACGGCTCAAAATTAACACCATCAAAAATATCAATTATGCCATATTCCTCTAAAATCGCTACTTCCTTTGCACCTGGGTATTTTGCCAAATCTTTATATGTAGCAGGACCTTCATAATCTTCCTTCACATCTAATCCTGAAGCACGGAAAATCATAGAAACTAATTGTCCGCGTGTTACTTGACCATTTGGAGTAAATGTTGTAGCAGATGTACCTTTAATAATGTCTAATTGGAACAATAATTGGATATAGCCCTCTGCCCAATGTCCAATAGTATCTGTGAAGTAACCACCTGGTTTTAACACAAGATCCTCTTCCTGAATTGGTCCAATAATATCATTCAAATCCTCATCAGCTAAAGCTTGCCATTTCCCTTCAGCATATACTTCCGCCTTAAATGCATTTCCAGATGGAGTAAATCTCATTTGAATAGAGTCACCGAAAACCTCTTTAAATTCTTTTTGTTCTTGTGCACTCATTTCAGTATTTTTCAATAGTGCTTGTAACGAAATCTTTACTGTCATATTATTTTTCGTCGTTACTAACGTTATCTCTTTATCTTCATAAGATAATTTGGAAATTACTAGTGTCTTATAAAGATCTTGGTATGTCATCTTTTGCACCTGTTTAGTCGCTGCAACTGCCTGTTTTGGGTGGATAATACTAGAAACATCTACAGTTTCTTGAGCATTTGCTTGTAATCCAAAACCTCCTGTAAAACATGCAATACTAAGCGCACCAGCTAAAAACGTCTTTTTCATTATACTTGCCCCTTTCCATTCATAAATTCAGTGTACTAAAACAACCGTTAGTAAATCTATAAAAATATGTAAATTATTCAAAATTATAAAAAAGTCCTATTTTCTCAGAAATATAAAATTACTAAATCTTCAAAACTATCCAGAAGTATATTACATAATTTCTACAATGCATCAAGTACTTTTTTCAATAAATCCAACGAAAAGTACTATTATTCTTCGTTTAGAATAAACACCCTATCATAAATATGCTTTATGCCTCCTTTTATTTATGCAGAAAAATTAGTAAATTAGTTTATTCTTTAGTAGGTATAAAGTAGATAGCCGTTGAAATTATACTTTTAAGGGACTCGAATCCATTAATAGTCATGCAATAAAATATAATGAACGCCAAATGGACAAAGCATTAGCAGCTATTGAACATTAAATGTCACTCTCTCGGGTGACGTTTTTTACTTTTGGGGAAATTAATATAGTCATTATATCGTTATAATAATTGAGGCTTTCATTTGATTTTTCAATATTAGAAGAAGTAGTATGGAGGTGTAACAAGGGATACAACACATACCCTTACAATTATATTAATGTAACATTATCGAAGGAGGAATTTAGGATGAATTATCAAAATATTACAGTTGCAGGTAGCGGTGTTCTAGGTAGTCAAATTGCCTATCAATCAGCTTTTAAAGGATTTAATGTAACCGTATACGATATTAATGATGAAGCATTAGCAAATGCACAAGATCGTATCACAAAATTAAAACCTTTATACCAACAAGACTTAGGTGCGACGCAAGAAGAAGTTGATGCTGCATATGCACGTTTATCATTTAAAAGTGATTTATCAGAAGCGGTTGCAAATGCCGATCTTGTGATTGAGGCGATTCCTGAAGTTGTTAAAATTAAAACGGAATTTTACACAAACCTTGGCAAAGTTGCCCCTGCTAAAACAATCTTTGCGACAAACTCATCTACATTATTACCAAGCCAATTTGCTGAAGCAACTGGTCGTCCAGAGAAGTTTATAGCGCTTCACTTTGCAAATACGATTTGGAAAAACAACACAGCCGAAATTATGAAGCATCCAGGCACTGATATGAAAGTGTTCGATGAAGTTGTAGAATTTGCACGTGCAATCGGCATGGTTCCACTTCCATTATATAAAGAACAACCAGGCTATATTTTGAATTCATTACTAGTTCCATTTTTAGATGCTGCTGAATCACTATTAGTAAAAGAAGTAGCAGACCCAGAAACAATCGATAAAACATGGATGATTGGAACAGGAGCACCACTAGGTCCATTCGCCATCCTTGACATTGTCGGCATTAACACTGCCTTCAACATTGTAGAGGCAAAAGCCGCTGCTACAGGTGAAGAAAACTTTAAAAAATTAGCCAATCTCTTAAAAACAGAGTATATCGATAAAGGCAAACTAGGTCGCGCAACAGGCGAAGGTTTCTATAAATATCCAAACCCAAACTTCGCAAAGCCTGATTTCCTAAAAGGCTAATTAATTAATAAAACGATGTACATAGTGTCTTCACTATGTGCATCGTTTTTTATTTCAAGGTGTTGGAATTTAGGTTGCCGGGTAGCCACCCGAAACAACCGGGTATAAAGTTCACGAGAAAAAATCCCAAAAACTAGGTGCATCCTGAAATTCTACTGTTGCCAGCTTCTCTATAATTTTTAATTTAATTTCTTGTTCCAAGTCTTCCCTTTCCTGAAAGTCTGTATTGTGCAAACATTGTTTTATTTTCGGTATGAAATTCTCTATAATCGTTAGCGTCTCTTCATTGTATTGATTTTCTAAAATCGCCATATATTATTCCCCCTTTTTGCTGAGTGTATTTTTGAGTTTATTTAAAGCCTTCCTATGAAGGTTTGATATATTCTGCGGTGTAGTTTGTAATGTGTGAGCTATTTCTTTTATAGAAAGCTCTTTTACATAAATCATCTCTAATATTTGAAGTTGTTTAACCGTTAGTTTTTGCAAAGACTTTAAAAGCAGTTCATCTTCAATATTGTCAAATAATCCTCCATCAACTATATGATCCAGTTCAATTTCAACGCTTGCATCTTCTATTAGCTCTTTCGCGGTCGTGCCGCCTTCTTCTGATAAGCCCTTATCTAATATTAATAAAGCACGATTTTGTAGCCTTCTCCTTTTTTTATCAAAATCTAAGCTAAAAAAATAAATTAAATTACTGACATATTTGATTTTCCTAACATTTATATAGTGAGATTGGAAAGATTCATCGACAAGTTTCTTATTTTGTTCGGTTGGATATAAGATCGCCTTTTGCACCAAATAAAGATTATTGGAATCCGACAAAAAGCTTTTTATGATTGGATTGTTAATCTGCGCATTATTTCTATAGAAGAATTCCTCTATTTTTTGTTTCTCCATTTAACTTCCCTCCAATACTTCCGCCTTCTTTCTATTTAAAGTGAATGTTGTATCTATATTATAAACCAAAATAAGAACAAATGTTCTTAAAAAGAATAAAAAAAAACACCTTTTATACAAAAAAGGTGATTTAATCCAACTCTTTCAAATATCTAAAATAGCTTTTATTTTTTCTGGCTGAATTATGATCAGCGACTATTAAAGTAAATGGGATAGCACTACTATTAAAATGCTTAAACTCCTTTAATACGTGCTCTTCATTAATATCTTATTGACATACGTAATATTATTTTCTTGTAACCCTAACACAATAGTGACATTCCTCGCTTGAAATAATTTTTTTACAGGAAGGTTGTTTTTATTATAGAAGGATCCTCTTTACATAGTACGGTTACAATTTTGGTGATATAGCCAAGCGGTAAGGCAAGGGTCTGCAAAACCTGAATCCTCGGTTCGAATCCGAGTATCACCTTATATTACTAATTTGGAGTAAGAGGGAGGGTGATTTACATTATGACACCAGAAAATGTTCCAATTTGGATTAGCCTAATAGGAAATTTTGGATTCCCTATTGCCATTACAGTCTATCTATTCATTCGCTTTGAAAGGAAAATAGATAAATTAGAAGCGGTCATCATGGAATTATCGGAAGTTATTAAATCTCTTAATTACAAAAAAGGAGGGTGAACGACATAGAAATTGAAAAATTAATGGCGGGTGTTCAAACATCTGCTAAAATTTAAATGAAGGGTGGGAGGGTCTAAATTGGGAATTGTATTAGTTGCTTTGGGATTAGTATTGGTACTAGGAGTAGCTTTTATGGTAAGTCTCGGTAAATCGAATAACAAGAAATATATAATTTGGGGAATAACTATGATGTTAGTAATTGCTCCTTTATTCTCAGGGGTTGTTTCTATTCTGTATGGGAGATATGAAGGTGAGGGATTTGCGGCGATCGCACTAATGATGGTCATGTTTCCACTTCTATTTTTAACGGGACTTGTGCTTCTTCTTTTAGGAATTTTTAAAAAAGGAAAAGCTAAATCTATTAAGCCAACGGATGCGTAACAGCTTTTATTGCTTTTCATATTTAACGCTTATATTTATTATTGTGCAGGTAATTGACTTACGCTTGATTTCCTACTAACTCGCGTTGGTGGGTGTATTATTTTCTTTCACTTTTTATTTTGACCAGCATGTAATTAATTGCCAAAAAGGTTATCTCTTCTGTATGATTGTAAATAATGGGAGGGGAAATTTATGATAGCCTACAGGAGAATTGCTGTACTATATTTTCTTATTATGTTCCTTAGCATTTTTATTGCAACACAAGTGAACAGTATATTAACTGGTGTATTGGTTCTTGCTTTTTTGTATTGGTTGTTTATTGGTTTTCCTTATTTACTACAAGAAAAGGTAAAGTTTTTCGAGATATGTTGGCATTGGTTAACGAAAGGTGGAAGAATAGGTCCTAGAAACTAAAGATTTATACATTCATTTTACTGAATATTCTGATGAATAAACTAAGGAATGTGATCAAATCCTGGAAGCTTACATGCTTTATCAGATTTTTATTTTAAGCATACTATACAACTATAAAGGGATCGATTGGAGGCAATTATGATTAGCAACAATAAAATTGCAAAGGTCAATATTGTGCTGGCAATTTTACTTGCTTTAGGTATCACCTATAATTATTTTTACAACCATGTACCAATTCAAATTGAACTCTTAGGCAATTTAGGATTTTGGCTAGTATTCCCATTATCAATCATCAATATAGTACTGAGCTTAAAACTACTGAAAAATAAAACGGGTAATGCTAGTAGTTACGTCACTTTTACGATTGCTGTCATTCTTTTAATCATTGCTTTATTTTTATTGTTTCATTGGACCACGCCATAAAAATCAAAAAAACTCCAAGGGTAAAAGCTCTTGGAGTTTTCGCTTTAGCTGTTCAAACATCCACTGAAATAAGTTATAGATACAAAGCCATATAATCTTCATCAAAATATTGCTGATCTATTTTTAATGCCCTTTTCTCTGTTCCAAATACCTCAAACCCTAAAGAAGAATACAGTCCTTTTGCTGAAGCATTCGTTGATACAACTGTTAGATGAAGCTGTTCAACCCCCTTTAACTCCCTCGCTTTGTTAATTACTTCGACCATTAAACGCTTACCAATACCAAGCCCGCGCTTTTTCGGAGAAACATACACCGCAAAGACGCTCGCTTTATGCTTTAACTTAAGCTTACTTTCCCGCACTAGCGTCGCAACGCCCACTAATTGTTCATGATCAAAAACCCCTAACGTAAAAGAGCCCTGAGATTCAAATCTGCTGGCAAACAGCTCAATCGGATTATCCTTTTCCTCCTCAAAGCTAGAGCCAAATGCTTCAGGATTATTTTGTAGCGCTTCTAATCTTAAATTCCGATAGGCTTCAGCGTCTGCAGCTATTAAAAGTCTACTATTCATTTTTATCCCTCCTACGATACTTTCCATTTTTATCGCCAATTCTTAATCGTTTTTTATATACTTCCACAAGATAGTTTCCTAAAATGGAAATAACAGTACAAAGGAGAAGGCTAAAATATGAAATCTAACAGTATGGCGCATCATTTTCATCTATTACAAGAGCAGCGAATTCACTATTTACCTTGCATTTATTCACTCCAAGAGGAACAACTATGGCACCGCGAAAAAGAAGAAAAATGGTCTATCGGTGAACATTTCTATCACCTTTATCTAATCTTAAAAATGCTGAAAACAGCAACAAAGTTTTCCTTACTACTGACGCCTTACGCAAAAATGCGAAGAAACAAGCCTTTCGCTACAGAAATACATGATATATACGAGGAATATAAAAACAAAAAAGGAAGCGGCATGAGGGCACCAGGAATATTAGTGCCTCCCTCCAAAATACGTTTTACGCTAAGCAGCGACGACATCGAACAATTACTAGTAAACGAAACGAGCGCAATGCAAAAATTAGTAAAAAATATTGAGGAGGATATTGCCGGGCATATTGTCTTTCCAGACCCTATTGCTCACTACCCTAACCTTATTCAATCTATCCAGCTACTTGCCATCCATGAAAAGCATCATTTTACAATAATGACGGCGCAATATAATCGATTGATTGCATCAAGTGAAGTTTTAATTTAAGCGTTTTAAAATGAAAAGAGGTTTGACATATGAAGATTCTAGGAAATGTTATTGATGATCAAGGAAGATGTAAGCACTATTTTAAAAAGCAAGATACCATTTCAATTAAATTTAAATGTTGTGGGGAGTATTATCCTTGCTATAAATGTCATGAGGAAAATTCAAATCATAAAATTCAGCCATGGAAGAAAGAGGACTTTCATGAAAAGGCAATATTTTGTGGTGTATGTAAAAGTGAATTAACGATTCATGACTATATGAATCACACAAACTGTAAACATTGTCATACTCTTTTCAATCCAAATTGCAGTAAGCATTTTCATATATATTTTGAGACGGATAATAATAATTCTACATGTACTTTCTAAATATAAAAGCCTTTGAAGGATGATTAATTCCTGCAAAGGCTTTTCCTATTATAACTGGAGCTACGCGTAATGATTATTGATTATATTTTTGAAGAAATACTTTTACTTTCTCCTTGGCAAATTGCGTGCTCAAACTACCTGGATTTGCATCAAAGCCATGATCGACCTTTGGAAGAAGATAAAGTTCGTGCGCTACACCACTTGTAGTCAGTTTCTCATCCAAGATGTTCGCCTGCTCTACAGGAACAATACGATCACCCGTCCCTAAAAACATAATAGTTGGGGGCGTTTGTTCATGGATATAGCTTATAGGGGAAAGCATCTTATAACGCTTAGGGTAATCGGATGGTGAACCTCCAATGTACTTATCCATAACATCTTGGACATAATTCTTACTTGGATTGTTGTTGTAAAACGCAGTCATATCTGACGGCCCATACATGTTAATCACTGCCTTGATCGGTACATCCGGAACATCCGTTGATGGCAGTATATACTTATCTCCCAAACTATATGCAGCAAGCATAGCTAGATTTCCCCCAGCAGACTCTCCCATTAAAATGATTTTGTTCGGATCAATCTTATACGTATCTGCATTTTGCACAATCCAACCAATCGCCGATTTAACATCCCCTACTTCATCTTTCCAACCTGCTTCAGGAGGCATACGATATCGGATATCAAAAACAGTGTACCCTTGATCATTCATCCACTGATTCCAGTCTTGCACTTGGCCTTTATCTCCACTTACCCAACCACCACCATGCACTTGAACAATGACCGGTGTTAAAGCATCCTCTGATTTTTTCTTCGCTGGCCACACATCAAGCTTTAGTTCAATGCCGTCCGCAGTTTTCCCATACACCACATCTACACTAGGTTTTGTTGAGATAGTTTGTTTATAAAAAAAATGTGAGCTAAGAGCAACCGATACATTCTCGCTTTTAGCATAGCTTTTCATTTTACTAATTGGCTGCACAGTTAAAAGCATTAATAACAACAAAATAGGAAATAACACTGTAAGAGCAATGAAGGTTTTCTTCCAAAAAGAAAGAGCTAATAAAACGATTATTATTAATGCTGTCACTACTAGAATAATTGGAAATATAGAAGCTCCCCATGCAAGGAGACTCATTATTTTATCCATATTACTCGGGTTAAAAATATAGTAGGCCACTATAATAATAATAAAACATACTACCACAGAGAGGATTGTGAGTAGCCACTGAAGAAAACCTCTAGGTCGCCAATTGAAATTTGCTTTTGTCTGATTCATCTTTTGAGAATCCCCCATACCACACGTTTTATACTGTTGCCCTACCTCATTTTATGCATTTAATATTCAAATTACTTTATTGCTGTCTTCAATTTCGGAAAACTCTTCTAACCACTCTGTCATTCTACACATAGCATAATCCTGTTCATATTGGTACCAATGATTTTCTATGCCTAGTTCATTAATCATTTCTTTAAAAAATCGAAATGGCTTATTTCTGTTAAGTACATTGATTAAATGAAGCTTAATCGGATCTGATTGTTTTTTAGCAAAATTAACCATAACATCATACATCTCAGACGATGTAACGTTTGGAATCATCACCAAATCCGCAGCCACTTCCTCATCATCCCAATCAATCCCAGGCTCACCAGTTATAAATTCTGGCGCATCCAAAAGAATTTCACCTGTTCGACGATTTAACACATACGACATGTCATTATCATTTCCATTTAAAAATGCATCCACAAGTTCATCTAGAAGTTTCAATTTCCTCACCTCATTTTAGTTTTACACACAGGGATAGAATACTTAAGCTCAGTCAAAAATTGCATAAAAAAGAGCCGAAAAAATTCGATTCGGCATTTATTCAAACATTCCTATACTGAGCTCCCTACAAAATGATTCTATCGTGTCACGCTCTTCTTTTGGCAATGCTTCGTACTCAACCAGATATTGTGCTGAAAAGTCTTCTAGCTCCTTATAACTGACTTCTCTTGTCAGGACGATTCCATTGACCTCATTAGCCAATTCGTTTGCCGCCACAATATCCGTAAACGCAAAGGCTTGTTCTTCGTCATCCGTAAATGTAAGAAGGTCAATTTCCCCCTGGTAATAGCCATTATCTACTTGCACTACATAATATCTAATTGAATCCATTATACACCTCCCTAATTCATGATTTTTATTATTACCTCTTTTCATAAAAAATCCATCCCTTATCAATAAATGGATGAATACTCATGTCACAACGCAGTTATAAAAAACCTGAATTTCTAAAGCAGCATTCGTAAAAACGTTTCAAAGTTCACGCCTGCTTCACGTGGAATTTGCGCCTTTGATGTCGCTTCAATTGAAGCAGCCAAAAATGTTTCGGCAAGTTTCATTGACTCAACTAAATCCTGTCCACGCATCATACCACCCATAATGACGGATGCAAACAAATCACCCGTGCCTGAATAGCTCTCACCATTGTATTCTCGGACGCTAGAAAACGAACGATGTGCATCGACATACATATTGCCTACATAGCGCTTAGTCGCATCTGCTGGCGGCGGATTCAAACCAGTAATAATAACGTTCGCTTTAGTTTCCTGCTGCAGCTGATGGCCCGCTTCCTCTATCGCCTGAAGATAATCTGAATCGTCCTGATAGCTCTGTAGCTTCTCGTATGACAAACCTGTAAGCAAGCAGCATTCTGTAATATTTGGCGTAATAATATCTGCACATTTCACGAGCGCCTTCATACGATCAAGCAACTCGCCAGTATACATTTTATACACCTCGCCCAAATCGCCCATTACCGGATCGACAAGCAGCGTTGTTTCACTCGAGTGGAAGACGTTTAAAAACCGAAAGATATTATCGATTTGCTCCTTCCCTGTCACAAAACCAGTGTGAATACCGTCAAAGGTTGCTCCAAGCTTACTCCACTCATCCACAAAGTAGTCCATCTTTGACGTTAAATCCTCACAATAAAAACTCGAATACCCCGTTTGCGCGGTTAATATTGCCGTTGGTAATGGCACCGCCTGAACACCCATCACTGACAGCACAGGCATCGCAGCCGTTAACGAGCACTTCCCAAAGGATGACATATCTTGAATTACAGCAACTTTTTTCATCATACTCTCCACCTAACTAATCCTGCTTGTATTCTCTCATCGTATCATAATTAGCTAGATGCGGAAATGCACTCCGTTATAGAAAAACTAACTGACCTTTAATATTTTTATCAAATTGGCACTTTTACGATAGTCAGTCCTTTGCTAAAGTAAAAATTATTAAAAAATTCATCCTAGCGAGGACATGCAAATGCAAAATATACAAAGTCAATCCTATACAAAACCACGCACAAAAACCTTTGATTTAGTCATTACTTCCATTCTTGCAGCACTTGTTTTCGTCGCGACAATGTTTATTAATATAAAGCTACCATTCGGGCAAGGTGGACTTATTCACTTAGGAACATCCATGCTTTTGATCACGTCGATTTTATTTGGTCCTAAAAAAGGGGCACTTGCTGGAGCAATCGGAATGGGCTTATTCGATATCGTAGGTGGTTGGTTAATTTGGGCGCCAACCACAATTATCTCCCGCGCATTACAAGGCGCCATCGTTGGGAAAATCGCTTGGTCTAAAGGACATAGAGGCGACGACATCCGATTAAACATTTTAGCAGCCGTTGTTGCTATGCCCGTGATGATGGGCGTTTACTATATCGGGCAAGCGATTATGTTCAAAAGCTGGGTTGCCCCGATGGCATCCATTCCAGGAGACGTCATCCAAAACGTTGTTGGCTTAATGATCGCAATTCCAGTATGTATCGTGATGAAAAAAACACCGTACTTCAAAAAGAATTTCTAATAATAAACACGCCATCTTCCTGTTTTGTCGACAGCATCGATGGCGTGTTTTTTCGATTATAAAACTATTGTTAGAATTTCACATGACAATAATGAAGGCTTTTTTTCATACTATATGGTGGAGGTGAAAAAATGCCAAGAGTAAAGTATATAAATTCCGACATTGACCTAGTGGCAAGGATGATGAGAGCAGAAGCGGAAGGTGAAGGAAACCAAGGAATGCTATATGTTGGCAATGTCATTGTGAATCGTGTGATAGCAGAATGTCCAGACTTTAAAGATTTAAGAACGATTAATGATGTTATTTATCAGGTACAGGGAGGAAATTATTCTTTTGAAGCTGTTCAAAAAGGCAATATGTTTTACCAAAGAGCCCGACCTAATGAAAGAAGATTAGCAAAACTAACGCTGGATTATTGGAGACAACATCCAGCGAAATTCGCACTTTGGTATTTCAATCCATACGCACCATGTCCGCCAACATGGTACGGTCAACCTTTTACTGGTCAATTTAAAAATCATTGCTTCTATGAACCAGCACCTGATACATGTGAAAGTGTTTATCAAGGATAGGTAATCATTTTGCGTTTTGGTAATGTTATTGTGACTTGCGCTTAAATAAAGAGGGAACTTCCTGAATACCAGGTGTTCCCTTTAAAACGACATATGTGTTTCATCAGAGCAAATCTCGGATTGAAGTCCGACTCCGTTTAAAATTCATAAACTTAAAAAATGTTAATGCTACATTTACAGTCACTTTATGTATGAAGACTTCAGGAACCGAACCATCATCTACTTTAATACATTGTTTATAAGACCGCCAAGTACATAGTTACACGTAATCCATACTACCAATTATATAAAAAATAACTTACATTAATTCAGTATATTTGTTTATATCACTCTCATTATAAAATTTTAGTATCTTCAATGAATCAAACACTGCTAGTGATAACATAT
>NZ_JAQZSD010000151.1:0-1775 GCF_028674935.1 Lysinibacillus sp. CNPSo 3705
GTAATTTTTAATATTAAAGCTACATTCTTTTTTTATGAAGAAACCTAAAATTAAAATGAACGATTTAGTCATTTCAACAGTCTAATGAGTAGAAAGGAGCGAGAAAGATGGATGAACAAGCTTTTTTATATTTACTTAAACAATATGAACAGACCATGTATCGAATGGCGTTTGCCTATTTAAAAAATGAGCATGATGCTATTGAAGCTGTGCAAGAAGCTACTTAACGATCCTTAAAACGTGGACTTTGTCCATGTTCTAGGTAAAACAAATACTATTCGATGGGAGAATTGAGTTAACAATGAAAAAAACTACTAAAAAAACTTGGATGATTGCTTCAGCACTTACTCTAGGAATGGCTGTTCTAACGCCACTTCAAGTAGGAGCTGCATCATCAGAAAAAACAATTGAAGCATCCGTTCAAAAGGAACAACAAATTAAAGGGACTATTAAACATATCTTCCTCCATTATGGAATCAACCTTAAAGGACAAGATGGTAAAAATTATTTTATCAATTTCAATAATTTTTCTACTGAACAACTAGAAAAAATGAACTTGGTTGAAGGACAGGAAATTTCTGTTGAAGGTAGTGCTGTGGAAAATTATAACGACTTCAATACATTTGCAGTTTATAAAAAAAACCTACCTAAAGAGGTAACAAAAGAAGATTTAGCAAAATTAGAAAAAATGTTTAATGAAATGAAGAAGGTAGAAAAGGATCTAAATGAAGGTGATTATTCAGATGAAGAAATAGAAAAGAAATTTGAGGAAATAGATAAAATTTATGACGAAATGTATAAAATTAAAAAGCCATATGTATTAGCTAATTGGCAGCCTCAATCATTTGATGAATTTATAGAAGATTACGGTTTTAATGAAAGTAACATAGTTATTAAAGAGAACGATAAAAAACAGCTTAAAGCTTTTTATGAAGAATGGGTAAAGCTTGAAAAAAGTGGTGATGAAGAAAAGGCTAACAAAAAATATGAAGAGTTTTATAAAATCCTTGCACCATATTTAGATGAGCTAAACCCACCACAAACTTTTGAAGAAACTTTAGATGGCCTAGAATCAGTAATCCCTGCTGAAACTTTAGCAAAACTAAAAACAATTTTTGAGGATGCTCGAAAAGCAGATAAAGATGAAAATGAAGAATTGTCTGAAAAGCTATGGAATGAATTCCATGAAATCCTGGGTCAATTCTACATTCCTCCAACATTTGAAGAATACATGGCTGACTTTGAATTTGAAGTTAGTGAAGCAGATAGCAAGCAATTAAAACAGCTTTATGAAGAAGCCAGAGCACTTAATAAAAATGAAGAGCTTAATAAAGAAGAAGAAAAATGGGGAGAATTTAACGAAATTTTAGACCCATATTTTACAAAAATTTTAATCTCTGCTTCTAAAGTAACAATAAACGGCCAAGAATATCTACCTCAATAGGTAATGGAATTCGGGGTTGTCCCAAAAGTCATTGAAAATGATTTAGGGATTAACCCCTTTCTTATCTTCGCACAATATACCCTCTTTTACTTGGCCATTTGTACTTCTTTTTATCAACAATTTTATTAACATCTGTGGAAGGTTTACCTTAAACGAAAAAGCCAACCGTCCCTTTAAGGAAAATCAGCTATAACTAATTCCAATTGTATGGTTAATATATTGTTAAAATTTTGGTTCTATAATATTTGTTGGGGTATTCACACAATTCCATGCATAAAAAAAGCACAGATTCACCGATTTATATATACTTGAATTGTCGAGAAACAAGTAA
>NZ_JAQZSD010000152.1:0-1736 GCF_028674935.1 Lysinibacillus sp. CNPSo 3705
CTCGTCTGTCTCGCTTTCCCGCAGGAGTCGAGCGATGCTTCTCCAAACAACGCAATGTATCACACTATTATTTTAGTCACGCTTTCCTTTATAATAAAAAAATAATGTGCAGGTGGTGCCCCCGATGATTTCAAATCAAGAAACCCTTAATTTAAGTCCAGATATGGCGATCTACGATATTGTTGTGCCAAAAGATAATATGCTTCGCCAAATCAATGAACTTGTTGATTTTTCATTCATTTTAGAGGAGTTAAAAACAAAATATTGTTTAGACAATGGACGAAATGCCATTCCTCCAATTCGTATGTTTAAGTACTTATTATTAAAAGCGATTTATGATGTATCAGACGTCGACCTTGTAGAGCGTATAAATGTCAACACCAATATGTACATTTTCGCTCGTTTAAGGAAGGCTGCAGTAAAAACGATAGAAAAAGAGCAGCCTCGAATGGAGGCTGCTCTTTTTTCTGTCTAAATTTTAGTGTAATTTTGTTGGGTATCCACTATTAATAACAGTCATAATTACGAACCAACCGAATACTGCAGCACTTAATAAGTTGAAAACAACGCTTAAAAGATTCTTTTCTTTAAGTGCTTGGAATGTACCAACTACAGCTAAAATAGAAACTAGACCAAAAATAACCATTAATAAGTTCATTAGAAATTGACACTCCTTTCGACATCAGAAAATGAATGTCGTAAACAATATTCCTCCTTAATTGTAAACGTTCTACCTGTTTTTGTCGAGAACTAATATAGACTAAACTATGAACATTTATCGTCAAATTGTGGCAAAGGCTGTATAATTGAAATAGAGGTGATTACAATGATAAACGTACGAAGTTATTCTCTTGGACCTGTCCAAACGAATTGTTATATCGTATCGAATAAAAATAAGGAATGCTTAATATTTGATCCAGGAGAAGAAGCGGATCGAATCATCAAGGCTATCCGTAGTAACAATCTTAAACCACTAGCCATCTTTTTAACACATGCACATTTCGATCATATCGGTGCAGTGGACGCTATCCGCGAGGCTTTTCATGTTCCAGTATGGATTCATGAAAAAGAAGTAAGCTGGTTAGGAGACCCAACAAAAAATGGCTCTAGTAAATACGCAGCATTACCAGAGTATATTGTCGGTGCCCCAGCTGAAGAAAATATTATAAAAAAAGAACAGCTATTTGAAATAAGTGATTTTTATTTTAAAGCAACGTTTACACCAGGACATTCACCAGGTAGTATTTCCTATATATTTGAAAATGATGGCTTTGCTATTGTTGGTGATACACTATTTGAACAAAGTGTAGGTCGTACAGATTTACTAGGAGGCTCGACAAAAATATTACTTACATCCATTCATGATAAGCTATTGACACTACCTGAGGATACTATTATCTACCCTGGTCATGGGAACTATACAACGGTCGGTGCAGAAATGGAGACAAATCCTTTCTTGAATGGCTTTTAAGGCTTGGCGATAATTAAAAATAAATAGTTAAGCTATTTGATAATAGCCATCCGCAAATGAAAATAATGATATTTATGATGCCGTTGATGATTGTCATTTCTTCAATTTTTATGCCATCAGCCATCCCATTTTATTGGACAATTTCATCTTTGTGGGTGATTTTACAGAGCTTTGTGTTTAATAAATTAAAGCCTAAATTAACTTTATAAATGGAAAAATCTCCCTAGTATTAAATAGGATAGATAGAATAAACCATAATCTAACC
>NZ_JAQZSD010000153.1:0-1623 GCF_028674935.1 Lysinibacillus sp. CNPSo 3705
CAATTATTCAACGTAAGAATTCAATTGAAATTTCTATAATTTAAATCCACCATATTCTACTTCTACTAGCTAAATTCCCCTTTTATTACTGTCACAAATTATTTTTCAATCCACTTCTAGTCAAAGTCATATCATTTTGCAAATATTGTTGTTCCTTGTTTAAAAAGTCATTAAATAAGTTTTTTAATCTAACTAAATTCTCATCTTTTGAGTATTGCAAAGGATTATACCCGTCTTTCGGAGGGAGGTAATTAATAAAACTATCCATATCTTCCGGATAATTAAAATCAGCATATACTTCAGTAACCTTGTTTAATAACTCCTCGAAATCATCTAGATAATTCATTTTTAAATAAGCCAATATCCCAAATCTCCATTTTCGTTTTTCAAATTGCCAAACATCAGCACCTAGGTTCAAATCATTGAAATTTGACTCATTTAATATATTTACTAATAAACCTTTATAATCAAAATCACCCTCATCCCAAGCTAGCTGAATAACATGTTGATTACTTGTTTCTGGATGGTTAGTCAGAAATTCAACTGCATAATTCTTTATTTCAGTATATTTTATTTGACCAAGTTCTAGTCCTACATATAGCGTAAGCCAATCGTACTTTATTTTGTTTTGCTTAAGAATATCTACAGAAATATCTATATTGGGAAACTCATTTAAAGGTTGCCATTTTTGCCAATATTCTTTTCCCATAATTTTCGCCCCTTCTAATAAAAAAATTTCTAAGAACATTCGCCGATTCAATACCGTTGACCGGCTGTAGAATAAGGCATTCTTACTATCACGGTACCTTATCGCAATTAAAGTTTTTAATTATACTTTGTCAATAAATATACCAGTACATATAACTTTCACATTTAATGGTGGCATTAAAATATTACACTTCAATAAGTTTTCTTCATCCTCAAATTCCACCTCACTGATTTCAATATTCTGAATAAAATAAGGAATCTGTGGTTTAGTTAATTCTTTGAAAGGTTTTAATCTATCCTCAACACTTGTAATAAATAGAAATTTTGAACAACCAGTGAATAGTAATTTTACATGATAATCTGTGTCCTCAAACATAATTGTAATCTCGTCACCAAAAAAGTTAGTGTCCATTTGCAAGACTCTTGCATCCCAATAATGTATAGCTTCTATTTCACTTTGAATATGCTTCGCTTTCAAATTAATCACCTTACTTTATATAAAGAAGTTTTATTTAAGGCCTTAAGTTTTTGGCCTTCTGTTAATTTTCTGAACATAGAAATTGTCCTTCTGAAAAATAAAAACAATAATACATGGATTACACTCTTTTTAAACAATACAAGGAAATCTATTTAGTACTAGGTTTACTAAAAAATATAGGTTGAATATAAAATATCCTTGTGATCCATTAGTAGTTTTGATACATAAATCTCTATCTTAAAGTTAGGTGTAACTTTATAGTTTAGCATTCTCAATCCAATTTCCTCAATTTTGTGTCAATGTAATTTTTTTCGCATCAAGATTCTAAAAATTTGATTTAAACATGAGATTTTTTATCCTTAAATCCTTTTTACATTACTAAAAAACATTGAGAGTCATAAATCCAAGGTTTAGATTAATATAGTTCTATTTTAACT
>NZ_JAQZSD010000155.1:0-1540 GCF_028674935.1 Lysinibacillus sp. CNPSo 3705
TAAATACATATATGGCATTGTAACCATTAATTGGTTATTTTCATCATTAAATATGCTAATAAACCGTAGATAAAAAGTCAACATCCATAAGTTCTATTATTTGGAATAAACAAAAAAATAATCCCGAAGATCGGGAAAATTTTAAATTTAGTAGTTAGATATACTGTGTGACAAAAGAATAAAGTGGAACTTTAATCATTGGGGTATAAGAACTTAGTACACTAATTAAAATGCCATCATCTTTTATGAAAATGCGAAAAAACACCTGTCGCCTGTTATAGGCAATCAAGTGCTTTAGGTTCATATATTTTTTTAAGCTTATTAATATTTGCAAGTTTTAATAAGTTATTATTTTCATATGACATCTTTTTTTTAACGCTTGGCAGGTGTAATGTATAGATCCTTATGCTTATTTAATCTGTTGCATATTACATTCATAAGTAGCACTTTAAGTAAAATGTCATCTCGCCTATTCTCGCCCTTATTAAAATAGCAACTATTGATAGCTTGTCTTTATGAGTTATTAATTCAAATCTGATTATTCCATAAAATTTTTATACCCTTGTTTATCGTAACGAGCTTTTTCGTAAACTAATCTTATACGTCCTTAATATCAAATTTTAATTGCTATGATTCAAAAGCTGTTCTATCCGGGAACACACCATCTTCTTTAACTAGGCAAACTGCCAATCTTTGAGCAGCTCTATCAAAATAGAACTTAGATGCAAAATTTTTATCTGGTATAACTTCTAACTCGGAAAACTTCCTAGTGAATTTATTTAACTCAATTTTCCCCATAATATGTTCATTAGGCCCGAATCTGTAAACCACAGTTTCATTATCTTCATATTCTTTTAGTAATAAAACGTATGATGCCAACTCTATTCCTCCTTTGGTTTAGGTCGTTTTGGGATCGGCAGTTGTTTTCGTAAAAGTGTAGTAAGCTGTAAAGGCTATGTCCTTTTGCTGTAATCATGGCATTCTAAAAAAACAAGAAAAGCCCATTTTATCCAGTTTAATTGGTTGATGGGCATTTTCTTTCACAAAAACTATTCAAATTTCCCTAAACTATAATACGGATTTAAGATATTCTCACCCACTTCATCTATTGTTTCCTTTATCTCATCTAGAATCGCTTTATCTATATCCTTATACCGCTGCAATGATTCTTTGATTTTATTAAAGCATATTTCTAGACCGAGATTTACTACAATAGAAAGAATGATATCTACTTCATCATAGGAATCTGTATTCCACATTTCAGTGACTATCCTATCGATATCATTTTTTACTTCACACCTTAATAGCTCATATGTCATAACTTGCCTGTCTGTTAGTTGACTAAGTATTAATAAAAACTTATCTTTTGCAATTTTATTATTTTTAAATTGATCTAATGCATTTTGAAACATTGATATTAGTGTTTCCGTTGGTATTCTATCAGGTAGATTTTTAATTTCAATTATTTCCATATTACACTCCCCTTTTATTGGAATATGAACCTACTAGAATAATCAACTGTAAATAAATACAATTATTC
>NZ_JAQZSD010000156.1:0-1512 GCF_028674935.1 Lysinibacillus sp. CNPSo 3705
TATATATATAGTGGAAGATAGTTATAAAAATTTAAAAAAACAATTAAATAAATTTTTAGTAACGGCAATTTTTACAGAAAGAGTTTTATTAATTGAGGGACCTTCAGAAAGAATTTTATTCGAAAAAATATTAAGTGAAATAAATCCCGAATATGAGTTAGAAGGAGCATATATTTTGGAGGTCTTTGGAATAACGTTTAAAAAGTATAGAGATATACTTACAGCCTTAAATATCAAGGTTTTTGTTAAAACCGATAATGATTTAAAAGGCAAAAGAGGTAGTAATAAATACGATTTATTAGGTATTAATAGAGGTTTAGAACTCGTTAATAAAACTAAGAAGGCTCCTGTAACTATAAAGATTATTAATGTGAATGATAAAAAAGAGAAATATATAAAGTTGACTAAGAAAAAACTTGAAATATTTTCAAACTTGAAATTTTGTATTAAGAATTTGAAGAAGAACGATATCTATATATCGGAAATAGATTTAGAGCATGATTTAGAGAAAGCATTAGGAAAAGATAGATTGAAGGATTTACTTGGTAAGGAAGAACCGGTGAAATATTTACAAGCAGCAAAACTCATTAATATGGTTGAATTATCAAACATATTAACCAAAGATGATTGTGAAAAAATATTTAACGATGAGCGATTTTTAGCACTTAAAAGGTTGGTGGAAAATATTGATTCTTGATCAGGAAGTTAGAAATGAAATTACTACTAATGGAATAAAAAATATTGCGATTTCTGCTAGCGCTGGATGTGGTAAAACAACAATTCTAAAAAGTAAAATTAAGCATGTAATTGAAGAAATAGAGAATCATAAGACTGTAGTAGCTATTACATTTACTATAAAAGCTACAGAGGAATTGAAAGAAAGAATATTAAAATTAAATATTGACAAGCAAGTTGTGATTTCAACAAATGATAGTTTTGTTGAAAATGAAATAATAAGACCATTTTTAAAAGATATATTAATTGAACAAGGTAAAGGAGATTTTACAGTTAGTTATTCTAAAACACATAAATTTAAAGATTTTGATGGCGGAATAACACTTCTTAGAGAGAAAAATTTGTTAGGAACTTATTATAATACTCATAAAAATTTTAAGTTTCAATTGGCATTAGATATATTAAAGAATTCACTAGCTGCTAGACAATACCTTATTTCTAAGTATAAGATGCTATTTTTAGATGAATATCAAGATAGCGACGAAGACATGCATAATTTATTTATGTATATTAAAGATAATTTAGGATTATTTTTATTTATTGTTGGGGATCCTAAGCAAGCAATATATTTATGGAGAGGAGCTAAAGAAAATATATTCGATTCATTAGATAGTAGTTTCTCTAAATTTGAGTTAGTTCATAACTTCAGATCACATCCCAATATCACAAATTTTGCTAATCTTATTCATAATGATGGTTATATGGAAAATAAATGTGAAATATTAAATGATGAAGTACAAATAATTAACTCAGATAATTTTTTAGAATCTATAATAG
>NZ_JAQZSD010000157.1:0-1470 GCF_028674935.1 Lysinibacillus sp. CNPSo 3705
TTTATCGCTTGATGTGGGAAGTACCCAAGGGAAGATGGAGGTAGCACCTGAGGGAGAGTGGATTGCAGAGAACGCTTGGAAATACGGGTTTACTCTACGATACCCAGAAGATAAAACTGACATAACGGGAATTATGAATGAACCATGGCATATCCGCTATGTCGGTTTACCACATAGTGCGATTATGAAAGAAAAGAATTTTGTTTTAGAGGAATATTTGGGCTATCTAAAAGAACGAAAACATATTTCTGCTACTGTAAATGATCAAAAATATGAGGTCTTTTATTATCCTGTTACTGAAAACGCTACTATTAATGTGCCAACCAATCTTCGTTATGAGGTATCAGGCAATAATACTGATGGTGTGATTGTGACAGTATTTCCTGATAACGTGTAGAAACTTAAGGAAGGTTGAGGGTGCGGAATAAACAGATGGGAGCCAAAAAGCGACTATCTTCTATAAAAAATTCAACTGATCCCCCAGTTGTCCGGATCAACCGGAAATTCTATCGGAAAGAGCTCTTACACTAATATACGAGGAGTCATATAAGTATGAAAAAAAAAATAGTCACAATTGCACTACTCATGGTGATTCTAATTGTTTCTGGCTGTTCCGGAAATAAACAAAACAAACAACAGATCCAACAGGGAGTACTCACTGTCGATGAACCTGAAAGTATTACCGTTCTTGTCAACAAAAAATATGCTTTTCCAGAAGGTTATGAACCGAAAGAACTCGTTTATCCAAATGTTCCATTTATATTTAATGAAAAAATAGAAAAAAGAATGATGAGAGAAGAAGCAGCGAAGTATCTAGAAAAATTGTTCCATGCGGCGAATAAACAGAATATTCATCTAGCAGGTGTTTCAGCCTATCGTTCTTCTCAAACTCAAACAACCTTATTTAATAATTATGTTGAAAAGGATGGAATCGAAAAAGCAAAAACATATAGTGCTGTTCCTGGAACAAGCGAACATCAATCAGGATTAGCAATTGACGTTAGTGGATCCGATGGATCTTGTGCAGCAGATGATTGTTTCGCGAATACAGAAGAGGCAGCATGGCTTGAAGATAACGTCCATAAATATGGATATATCATTCGCTTTCCAAAAGAGAAAGAAAATATTACCGGCTACCAATATGAACCATGGCATATTCGTTATGTTGGGGTAAATTTAGCCGCTGAGTTATATAATAAAGGGTTAACATTAGAAGAATATTATGAGTCCTACCTGTGAGAAGAAAGAGAACAACAATCAGTATCTCAAAAATGTAAAATCCCTCCAATAATATATAGGAGAAATTAATTTAGTGGCCCCTATTGAAGAATAGGGGTTCTTTAAAATAAACCCTTCACAAAATTAAATCCATCCATTTTGATTAATCTTTTTTCAAAATAGATGGGTTTTTTCTATTGTAAAATCAGCATTTGTGGTTTTAATTAAACTTTATTTTAAACCAACAACAAA
>NZ_JAQZSD010000158.1:0-1414 GCF_028674935.1 Lysinibacillus sp. CNPSo 3705
ATAAAGAATATTATAATAGATGAAAATATGAATAATTATTTTATAATAAAGCTACAATTAGAAAATCAAAACAAAGAGATTGAACGAAAAATTAAAATAGAAATTAATGAATATGGAAAAATTACGAAAGAAGAAGTAATTTAATAAGAATAAGTTCTATTATAAAAAATTATCTAATCTCGGAGACAATTTAAAGAGATTACCATGTTCCTGAAAACGCTATTCTTTCTATATATATTATAGAATAGGATGGCGTTTTTTATGAAATTCTTCAATTAATGGTGAGCGCCAATTATTTGCTAAAGAATTACATGGATTTCAAACTCTTACCTAAGTAAGAAGCGGAATACATTAATAAAGAATTATTCAAAGTAATTTCATCATGTCTGTAGTAATGGTTAAAATCATCAATCGTAAAATTCTTTTATAGTTAATGCTGTACAGAAGTGTACTTTGCAAGAAAAAACATAGTTCACTTAAATCCTTGATTTTACTGTATATAAAAAGCTGTCATTTTGAATAAAGATTGTTCAAAATGGCAGCTTTCTTTTATTTTTGATAAATGTTTTTTCTAAAAAAGATAAATTATTTTTAATCCACTTATTCCACAGAAGCTCCACGATAGTTTAAGTTAATTCTTCACGAATCAAGTAATAAAAGGGCTATTCAACAATTTTACTTTTTTATGGTCGCAGCTAGGAAAAGGTCGGATAATTTTTCTACAACGGTTAGTTTATTTTTAATTATCATCTTAGTCTCTTCACCATATTCATGATCTAATATATAGACAGGAGGATTATTTCCTTCGTATATATTTATTGCGTAAGGATTTCCAATACCTATTTCTAATCCTATACAAATATAACCGTTTTTGTGTACTGCACATCCAGGAACATATAATATACATTCTTCAATAATGCACTTTGGATTCAAGAATTCTATTCGTAATTCATCTTCTTCATCTTCCTCATCTAGGGGAATCACCAATTTACTATCACACACTTCTACCGTAGTCATTAATTCTGTCAACCATTCTGGAAGTTTAATATCTAGTTTTTCATTTAGGTCATTTATTTCTCCAACTGTCGCTATCCTAGTGGATATTCCAGACCTTTGGATCATTTCTTTAGCACTTGTAATTACTTCATTAACCAACTTGACTCCTCCATACTGCTTTTTACCCGTTAGCATAAATCTTTTTCTTCCTCTTTCTAAATTATATATATTAAAACAGAAAAAAAGCAGATTATGCTTACAAATTTATGGTTCAAAATATATAAGGTATCCCTGCTATATTTAAGATTAGTTGTATAATAGGTACATTAATATCAATATCCATAATGCCTAATATTACAGTACCTATTATATTATCAACGCTGAACAATATAATATAGTTAACCAATTTACTATATGT
>NZ_JAQZSD010000159.1:0-1407 GCF_028674935.1 Lysinibacillus sp. CNPSo 3705
TGGATCTACGTCAAGATTGTAGACACACTCAAGTTAATTTTTTGTGTTGCGCAACGTCCATTTTTGGAGTGTTCCACATCCCGAGTAGACCGTCAAAGTGAAAAGAGCCTTTGACCGCCTACTCGGGATGTAGAGCAGAAAATGCATGGATGTTGCGCCCGAAATATGTGGTGGGGTAGATTTCTTTGTACCCCTTTTACGCTGCTGCTCGGCACATTTTCTCATATGCATCGGGTGTGAAATAACCAATACTACCGTGGATTCGCTTGCGATTGTACCAGCCTTCGATGTACTTAAATAAAGCTACACGTGCGGTTTCAAAGTGGCTGTAGCGCGTTTGGTATACTTCTTCTTTTTTGAGTGTTGCGTGAAATGATTCGATGCACGCATTGTCATATGGGCAACCTTTTCGACTGAATGATGGGACCATTTCGTATTTCTGTAAGCGCTCGCCAAAAGCTTCACTTGTATATTGAGAACCTAAATCCGTGTGTATAATGAGTCCTGGCGCTGGATTTTGCGCAGCTACTGCGTTATCAAGTGCTTCTAAAACTAGGTCAACCGTCATTTTACGACCAAATTTATATCCAACAATTTTCTTTGTATGACAATCTAATACCGACGCCAAATAACACCAACCATCATTTACTGTGTGGATATACGTAATATCTGCCACCCATTTTTCATTGATGTTTTCGGTTGTAAAGTCTTGTCCCAACACGTTTTCACGCTCTTCAACTGGTTTCTGCGTTGGCGTCGGACGGTACTTTTTTGTAATGTTTGAACGAATGCCTGCTTTTCTCATAATTCGTTGAATGCGATCAATACTGCCTGTATAGCCCTCTTGTTTAAGGATTTGAAATATTTTCGGTGCACCATAACGGCCGTCACTTTCCTTATGAATAACGCGAATACGAGCGAGTAGCTTTTCATTGGCGACATGATAGCTGTTCGGCTTTTTGTGAAATGATTGATAATACGTACTTTTAGGCATTTTTAAAATGCGACACATCAATTGAATGGGTTGATGCTCGCTTTCTTTTGTAATGTGGTCGATCAGTTCTTGGTCTTCTATTTTTGCGCGAATATGGTCATAGCCTTTTTTAGGATATCTACCTCTTGTTTTAAGCGAAGGTTTTCCTTCTGGATAGCAGCTACTTCAGCTGCAGTTAACTCACCAGTTCCTTCAATTGGAGAATGGAGTTTAATCCATTTATAAATTGTGACTTCTGACACACCATATTCGCTAGCTAGTTGATTGACCGGTGTACCCGAACGATAAAGTTCGACTACTGTTTGTTTGAATTCTTTATTGTACTTTTTTTGACTCATGGTCGGACACGTCCTCTCTTATGTTTAATTCTATTGATTTAACCGAGGTATGTCCACTTATCTATAATACATCCA
>NZ_JAQZSD010000160.1:0-1391 GCF_028674935.1 Lysinibacillus sp. CNPSo 3705
ACGTTACATAAAGCCATATCTACCTTCGTTTACTTTTTTTGTGAAATTTATATGATTTATTCCACTATCGTCAATGTCAAATTGATTGTCCAGAATAATTATCTGATTTTCCTTTTCTTTAGAAAATGTTTGAATGAATCTCTTCTTTAAATCATTTGGAATATTGTCATTTTCGTCTATTTCTTCTCCTTCTTGATATGTAGTTAATGGAGAATCTATTAACACAAAACCTGTATGGGGTAAATTTTTTGTATAACAGTATTGCATTAAACTAATTAAAAAAACAGCATATATTATAGCTCGGTATCCTTTTCCATATACAGAACGTAATTTATTATCAATAATAAAATCATGTTCATTATAATCAAAATTAACTTCAATCGGACTTTTGATTTGATTGAAGCGCATATCTTCTAGATGTTTACTCATAATTTGACAAAGTTCATTAATAGAAGAGGATACATTGTCATTGTTATTAACAGTATTTATATTACTTTCAATTTCTAAGCCCAATGATATTCCTTTAGTATCTGTATTAAGTTCGTTTATCATGGTTGTTAAGTAAATAATTTTTTGTTTTATAACTTCTTTTTCAACTGCCTTTACCATTTTTTCTTGAAGTGATTTTTTTGTGGGCTTAAGCTCATTGTTTATATGACTATTAAGTTTATTAAACGAATTTTCATTTTCTTTTAAAGTATTTTTTAAGTCTTTATTTTCACTATGAATAATTTCAATGGTTTCATTCAAGTCTTTTAAATTAAGTTGTATTTTATTTTTTTCTGATTTATATGAACTATATAATGATTCACCATCAATAATGATTGAATCTGAAGATTTGCTATGATTATTTAGATCACAAAGTTTGCTACCACATACAGTACAATTTTCAATTGAAAGGTTAGAGATAATGTCACCACCCTCTAAAATAAATTCAAGCCTTTCCATGTCAGAGTTAAACTGCTCGCTTAATAGATTAAATCGCTTTATAAGTTCATTATTCATTAAGATTTTTGATTTTATTTTTTCGATGCTTTTAAATAGATCATGTAATTTCTTTGTTTTTGAAGAGATTTCAGTAGTTATAACTTCAAATTCTTCATTATAAGTAATTTCATTAATTTTATTATATTCTTCTTCTAAATAGACAACTTCTTCTTTAGTTTTAGAAATAATTCCTACAATAGGGTTATCTATACTTTCTCGATCTTCATCAATACTTAGTACTTGTGGAACTGCCTTTTTAGTCGACACTTTTTTATCAGACAAGTAAGTCAAATAATTGTTAGAAGCTCCAGAGATTAAATAATAGAAAAAGTTTAATTCAAATGTTTTTGAAACATACTGTCCTTCAAACAAAAGAGATTTATCTTTAATTACTTGTATTTCAT
>NZ_JAQZSD010000017.1:0-71802 GCF_028674935.1 Lysinibacillus sp. CNPSo 3705
GTTTTTTAGTACAATAATATTTTGGTGTTAATGGGGTAGGTAGTTAAAAATATAGTGTCTTATGTGCAATTATGAAGTTTTTTTTATATTTTTATGTATTTTTTCCTATTTAAGAAAAAGCACTTGCTGCACAAGTGCACCAAGCGCTCTAAATCTGAATAGAAAACACATCTTCATCTCGCCATTATTGTTGTTTTGCTTTTTTAGCTAGTCGTTCCCATTGTAGTAATGAAGGATATGGATCAAATGCCCATTCTGTACGTCCATTGAACTTATATATGCCATAGTGAAGATGAGGCGGGAATTTTCCGGACGTTCCTTCTTTACCGTAGCCAGAACTACCAACATAACCGAGAACAGTTCCAGGCTCGACAAAGTCGCCTACATTAATCTTCTTATTATAACTACCGAGATGGGCATAATAATGATAGGAGTTATGATTATCACGAACTCCTATGCGCCAACCACCGAATTGGTTCCAGCCCTTTATTTCCACTACTCCATAAGAGGTAGAAAGTACGGGAGTACCATAGCCAGCGAAAATATCCGTTCCTTCATGAATACGGCGTCCACCCCAGCCCCTATTGTCTCCCCATGTACTTCGATAACTGTAATCATAATTAGTAGGGATTGGGAATGTGTGGTCATCGAGCTCAGTTGATTTGAAATGACTATACATTTTGGAAATGGTGAAGATTTGATTTACGGCCTGTTCACTTCCGTAATATTCCCATAAAGCTAATTTAAAGTCCTCATCAGTTGTTCCGAATTTACTTAAAAATGTAGCCATGGAAAAAATTATATCGGCATCATCTTTTGGGCTGGCAACTCCGTCACCATTGCCATCTAGTCCCATCCCGCCAAAGTAACTAATTGTTTCTGGGCGAGTATCATCTCGTACAGGATTTAAAGCACCTGACCAATATTCATCAGAAAATTGAATGGCAATGATACCATCCCGTTTCGGAATATCTTTGCGAACGGATTGTAAATTTCGTTCATATTGATCAATGGCTGCTAAGAAATGCCATGGGATAAGTAATTCATCAAATTGTACGTAATAGGCCATACGTTGTTGCACAATTTCTTCTTGGGTGGGTTCTTCTTTTGCTAAAGCAACAGGGGGGAGAGTAAAACTCCATAATAACATCCATAATAAAAGGAATATAAAATGGCGATTCAAATAGTGGACCTCCTTTCTAACGTTAGAATAACCGAATTTTTAATCTTCATTCAGCACTTTTTGTGGGAAAATGAAGCGGTAGAAAATGAGCAATTTTTGTGAAAGATGACGCACGTAAGGTTGATTTCCGTTCCGGCAGGGCACTTTAGCTGACGCTTAGCTTTCGCACAGAGCAAAGCTGGGGGCGTCCATGAGCCGCAATGTTTTTTGTGCGAAAGCGAAGTGAAACGTAGCGGCAGCAACAGGATGTAAGCCTTCATTCCGTTATGCTGATCCCCAAAAAGTCACACACTCCACTCCAATCAACTAATAAGCCGAAAAACGAAAGGCGATACGTTTAAAGTTTTCATTCTTTTTATCGTTAGCGTTTAAATTTCTGTTTTTCAGAGGAAAAAATTAAAGGCAATAAGAAGAAATTTCGACAAAGAAAAAGTAATGGGTATCATAATGTCATTTCCTTCATACTATGTTATAAATCAAGCCCTGAATGGAGGGAAGGCTATCAACATTTTAGATAAAGTGAAAAGCTATCGCGAAGAAGAAAATCGGCTAAAGTGGGAAGGTACATTTGCAGATTACTTAAACATCATCAAGGAAAGACCTGAAGTTGCTCAAACGGCCCATTCACGCGTCTACAATATGATAAAAAGTGCTGGTGTAGAGGAACGCGATGGGCAAAAAATGTATGAATTTTTTGGGCAAGAAATTTTTGGGCTTGAAACAGCAATTGAAAGACTGGTGGAGGAATATTTCCATCCAGCAGCGCGAAGATTGGATGTTAGAAAACGTATTTTGTTATTAATGGGACCAGTAAGTGGTGGTAAATCAACAATAGTAACCTTGTTGAAACGTGGACTCGAGCATTTTTCGAGAACAGATGAAGGTGCAGTTTTCGCAATTAAGGGGTGCCCAATGCATGAGGATCCTCTACATTTAATTCCACATCATTTGCGTAATGATTTTTATGAGGAGTATGGAATACGAATTGAAGGAAGCTTATCGCCTTTAAATACGATGCGTCTTGAAAAAGAGTACGATGGACGTATTGAAAATGTGATGATTGAACGTATTACTTTTTCTGAAGACAAACGTGTGGGCATAGGAACATTTACGCCGTCAGATCCAAAATCACAAGATATTGCAGATTTAACAGGTAGTATTGATTTCTCAACAATTGGAGAATTCGGTTCAGAATCTGACCCTCGTGCTTATCGCTTTGACGGTGAGTTAAATAAGGCAAACAGAGGTATGATGGAGTTCCAAGAAATGCTAAAGCTTGATGAAAAATTCTTATGGAATTTATTGTCTTTAACACAGGAAGGTAATTTTAAAGCAGGTCGATTTGCATTAATTAGTGCAGATGAGTTAATTGTTGCGCATACAAACGAAACGGAGTATCGTTCATTTATTTCAAATAAAAAGAATGAGGCGTTACATTCACGTATTATTGTCATGCCGATTCCGTATAACTTAAAAGTTAGTCAGGAAGAATTGATTTACGAAAAAATGATTAAAGAAAGCGATATGTCACATGTGCATATTGCGCCGCATGCATTGAAGGCCGCAGCGATCTTTTCGGTTCTAACAAGGCTGGAAGTACCGAAAAAACAAGGTGTGGATCTTATTAAAAAAATGCGACTGTACGACGGAGAAAATGTGGAGGGATTTAATTCCGTTGACTTAGAGGAGCTTAAAAAAGAGTTTCCGAACGAAGGCATGAACGGTATTGATCCACGGTATATTATTAATCGTATTTCTTCTGCTATTATCCGAAAAGAGATACCATCTATTAATGCGTTAGATGTTCTACGTGCACTAAAGGATGGGCTTGACCAGCATGCTTCCATTTCTCAGGAAGATCGAGAAAAATATATGAATTATATTGCAGTTGCTCGAAGAGAGTACGATGAAATTGCCAAGAATGAAGTGCAAAAAGCATTCGTTTATTCGTATGAAGAGTCTGCGAAAACACTGATGAATAATTACCTCGATAATGTAGAGGCGTTTTGTAATAAAAATAAAATTTTCGATCCACTGACTGGTGAGGAAATGAATCCTGATGAAAAGTTAATGCGCTCTATTGAAGAGCAAATAGGCATTTCGGAAAATGCAAAAAAAGCATTCCGTGAGGAGATATTAATCCGTATTTCTGCTTATGCTCGAAAAGGTAAGCGTTTTGACTATAATTCTCATGAAAGATTACGGGAAGCAATACAGAAAAAATTATTTGCGGATCTTAAGGATGTCGTAAAAATTACAACATCTTCAAAAATGCCGGATGAATCACAGCTGAAAAAGATTAATGAGGTTGTGGCAAGACTTGTTGATGAGCATGGCTATAATACAACGTCTGCTAATGAATTATTGCAGTATGTTGGTAGTCTGTTAAATCGTTAGTGCTTTGACCTATTCAGTGGAAACTATAAGACTATTGATAGGAATGAATAGGAGTGTCCCATTTTAGGGCACTCCTTTTATCTTCATATAAGTTCAAGAAAGCGAATGACTAGCATAGTATAGAAAAAGCGAATTTGATAGATGGGTGAGGATAAAAATGACTGAAAACGATCATAAACGTTTTGCCATTTCTCAGGAAAATTGGTCCCTCCATCGTAAAGGGCACCAGGACCAGCAACGGCATATGGAAAAAGTAAAAGATGCTATTAAGAATAATTTACCTGATTTAATTAGTGAAGAAAGTATTGTCATGTCCAATGGTCGTGAAGTAATTAAAATACCTATACGTTCACTTGATGAATATAAAATTCGATATAACTATGATAACTCCAAACATGTTGGGCAAGGTCAAGGAGACAGTAATGTAGGTGATGTGGTTGCGCGTGATCCCAGCAAAGGTAATCAGGCTAATGGTAAAGGAAAAGAAGCTGGTGACAAGCCAGGTCAGGATTATTATGAAGCTGAAGTAAGCATTGAAGAGGTTCAAAATGTGTTATTTAATGAGCTTGAGCTACCAAACCTACAGCAAAAAGAAAAAGCGGATATTAAGACGGAAAAAATTGAGTTTAACGATATTCGGAAAAAAGGTTTAATGGGAAATGTCGATAAAAAGCGCACAATCCTTAATGCGCTAAAGCGTAATGCTATGCAAGGAAAACCGGACATTACGCCGATTCATAATGATGATCTCCGTTTTAAAACGTGGGATGAAGTGGAAAAACCTGAATCGAAGGCAGTGGTCCTTGCTATGATGGATACAAGTGGCTCCATGGGCTCCTTCGAAAAATATTGCGCAAGGAGCTTCTTCTTTTGGATGACCAAATTTTTGCGCTCCAAGTATGAAACAGTGGAAATTGAGTTTATTGCGCATCATACTGAGGCGAAAGTAGTAACAGAAGAGGAGTTTTTTACGAAGGGAGAAAGCGGTGGAACGATTTGTTCATCTGCTTATATAAAGGCATTGGAACTAATTCGGGATAAGTATAATCCTGCTCGCTATAATATTTATCCAGTACATTTTTCAGATGGTGAAAATATATCAATGGATAATGAAAAGTGTTTGAAGCTAGTAGGAGAGTTAATGGATGTATCGAGCATGTTTGGATATGGTGAAGTCAATCAGCATAACCGCTTTTCTACACTTATGTACACTTACAAAAAAATAGATGATCCTAAATTTAGATATCATATTTTGAGAAAAAAAGGCGATGTATATGATGCCTTAAAGAGCTTTTTCAAAAAAGATGAATCTTAAATCATGTTAAGGAGGAGGCGGAAAAGTGGAGATGAACGAGCTTGAACGAGCAATTGATGAAATCACAGAAATTGCCTCAAGCTTTGGCTTAGATTTCTTTCCGATGCGCTATGAAATTTGTCCAGCAGATATTATTTATACATTTGGCGCATATGGTATGCCTACTCGATTTTCACATTGGAGCTTCGGTAAACAATTCCACAAAATGAAGCTTCAATATGATTTAGGGCTAAGTCAAATCTATGAGCTAGTGATTAACTCTAACCCTTGTTATGCATTTTTACTTGATACCAATACGTTAACACAAAATAAATTGATTATTGCGCATGTATTGGCGCACTGCGATTTCTTTAAAAATAATGTACGCTTCTCCAATACTAGAAGAGATATGGTGGAGAGTATGACTGCAACAGCCGAACGGATAGCTGGCTATGAAAGAGAATATGGAAAGGAAGAGGTCGAACAGTTTTTAGATGCGGTTTTAGCGATTCAGGAGCATATCGATCCTTCCCTTTTACGACCAAAATTGTCTTGGAATACCGAAGATGACCTTGAAGAGGAAAATCCTCAAGCAAAATCACCGTATGATGATCTTTGGCGTTTAGACGATAAGGAAAGTGAGTATAGATCGGTAAGGCGAAAAATAAAGCACTTCCCGCCGAAGCCAGAAAAAGATATATTGCTATTTTTAGAGGAGCATAGTCGAGAGCTCGAGGACTGGCAGCGAGATATATTAACGATGATGCGTGAGGAAATGCTTTATTTTTGGCCACAATTAGAGACAAAAATAATGAATGAGGGCTGGGCTTCCTTTTGGCATCAACGCATCATGCGTGAGCTTAAGCTAACAACAGCGGAAACGATTGAATATGCGAAATTAAATGCAGGTGTTGTGCAGCCTTCAAAAACATCCATTAATCCTTATTACCTTGGTGTGAAAATTTTCGAGGATATTGAGAATCGCTATAATCATCCAACGGAAGAGATGAGAAAGCGAGGTGTTCAGCCAAACTCTGGTCGAGAGAAAATGTTTGAGGTTAGAGAGATAGAATCGGATATCTCTTTTATCCGTAACTATTTAACGAAGGATTTAGCGAAACGAGAAGATCTATATTTGTTCCAGAAAAAGGGCAGTGAATACCGTATTACAGATAAAGAGCATGAAATGGTACGAGATCAGCTTGTATCGATGCGTGTAAACGGGGGATTCCCATATATCGTCGTTAAAAATGGAGATTACCTTCGAAACGGAGAGCTCTATTTAGTACATGGTTATGAAGGGATGGAGCTCGATCCACACTATTTAGAAAACGTTTTGCCATATATTTATCAGCTATGGGGTCGTCCTGTACATCTAGAAACAAATGTGGATGGAAAGCCAATGCTTTATTCATATGATGGGACAAAAAATTATAAACGCAATGTGTGAGGTATTACGAAAAAACTTCTATCTGTGGTATGAAATATCCCTGCAGATAGAAGTTTTTTCCAGTCCAGAATCAAGGTTCATCGCCTATGTTCCGCCAGGGCGTTTTCCTAGGGGCGTTCGATGAGCGCGGTAAACTTTATTCCGTTGTTTATTTTCATCTTCACTACTTTCACTATGATGCACTCTACTGTCTCTTACTTTTATGCCTTGTTGTACGCCAGCTTCATCGTTATTGTCACCAGCAATAACGCTTTAGCTGAAGCCATCAGCAAATTTGGGGTTTGTATTTCTAGTACTGCCATTTATGCATTTTGACCGCCTTCGTTGGCCTTAGTACCGACATCCTTATTTATTTGTCCTCCACCTTCAGCTCTTTCAAAATGGATTTCTTTATTGCCAATATTAATAGTAAGATGGATGGTAATATGATTTTTAGATGGATCTTTTGATTGTTCATTATTAGGCATAATTTTCACCTCCTTATTTTAGCATTACTATTATGTTATTAATCTTTCTCTAGCTTACTTGTTCATGTAGCCCTAAAAAGTATAAATAATGTGAGGGGATGGAGACTGAAAAACTGTTCCTTATCGTAAAATTTGATAAAATGAATAGGATTTGAATATAAGAAGAACTGGAACGGTGAAATAACGTTGAGAACATTTAAAAAGGTTTATATAGAAATAACGAGTGTCTGTAATTTAGCATGTAGCTTTTGTCCACCAACTGCTCGTGCAAAAGGACTTATTAAAGTAGAACAATTTAATAAAATATTGGATGAAATACGGCCTCATACGAAATATATTTATTTGCATGTAAAAGGAGAGCCACTATTACACCCACGTATTGATCAGCTACTTGACGCAGCACATGAGAAAGGTTTTAAAGTTAACATTACAACGAACGGTACACTGATTAAAAAGAATCGTGAAAAGATACTAGGGAAACCAGCCTTACGCCAAATCAATTTTTCTTTGCATAGTTTCGACGGTCATGAGGGATCGGAAAATCGTGAGAAATATTTAGGGGATATATTAGATTTTGTGCGTGCTTCGAAAGACTATAATACGATTATTTCATATCGATTATGGAATTTACAAAAGGATCATGTAACAGATATTGCGGCACGGAGAAATCGTGAAACGCTTGAAATTCTAGAAAATGAATATAATCTTGATTATCGCATCGAAGAAAAAGTGCAGCCTGGTAAAGGGGTAAAGATTGCTAATAATATTTATTTAAATCAGGATCATGAATTCAAGTGGCCAAGCTTACTGGAAGCGGAGGATGAAGGCAAAGGCTTTTGCCATGCACTACGAAGCCAAGCCGCTATTTTAGTGGACGGTACAGTAGTGCCTTGCTGTCTTGATGGTGAGGGCGTTATAAATTTGGGAAATGTGAATGAGCAATCCTTTACAGACATTGTTCAAGGACAACGGGCAAATAATATTGTCGACGGATTTTCACGTAGAGAAGCTGTAGAAGAGCTATGCAGAAAATGTGGCTATCGTCAAAAGTTTGGAATGTAAAAAAAGATCCATTTGGTTGTAGACTAAATGGATCTTTTATATGGTTAAAACAGGCTCATCACCAATGGATGATATTGGTTAAAAATAATTTTTGGCTAACCGTCAAACAGCTCCAACGTTATTGATTATTGGAGCTGTTTTTCTTTGATTGTGAATCAATAGTATCTAAAAAATCCTTCGTAATGCGTACTACGTATTTCACTTCGTCTAAATTGCGCTCCCTTAATACTGATCGATGTATATCAAGCATAAGATTTTTTTCTTCAATATCAGTAACACCGGATAATTTTTGAAAATTAAAAAGCTCCTCAGGGGCAATATCTAATGCTTTCATTAGCGTTTCTAAAGTGCTTAATGTGATATTAGACTGTCCGTGTTCAATGTTTGAGATTCGTCCTTTACTAAAACCTAGTTTCCCCGTTTTTTCTGCTACTTCTTCCTGACTAAGCCCTTTAGATACCCTAATAATACGGAGTTGTTCGCCTACTAGCTTTAAAAAGTCTGACATATGATTCACCTCTATGTAAAAAGCTAGTGAAAAACATTAAAAATGCCTATACCATTATAGTGGTATAATAGAGATAATGTTCTAATAAAATGGTACAATTATTGATGGTAAGTTTTTATTGGGAGAAAAGCCATGTGTAAAACGGTGTTGATTTATTCTTAGAAGCTTGTTTTAGAGATTGGAGGATTCATGCATGGTAAAGCGTTATCGATTAGATGAAGTTGCTAAAATAGAAGAGGGGAAAATAGTACCGACGAACAAGTATTTTACAAACGTCGGAGTCCCCCTAATTACAGCAGAAAATTTAAAAAAGTTAATGCTAAATGGTAATATTGAACAATTACCAAAAGTTAATATTACATTGAAAGAACATTTAAAGTGTACACTAGTACCAGCTAAAACCATCATTTTTACGAAAGCTAATTTGAAGGAAGCAAATAAATATATTTATCAATGCGAAACTGAAATGTGTATTGCAAATGATATCGTCGCTATTATTCCAAATGAAACAATTATTTTAAGTGATTATTTATTACACTTTCTCAAATGGTATCAAATTCATAAAGAATGGCATCATTTGTATGATATACCTATAGATATCCCGATGTTAGCTGTCCAACAAAAAATGGTGCAAATTTTAAATAAGATTCAGTTTTTATTAAAAAATAAAGAGTCTTTAATGACAGCTGTAGAAGTGTTACCACAGAATTTTCACAATTTCTCGATGCAAATAGAAAATCACTCAAAAAGTTTACATCATGGGTTTAATCAGGCTCAGCATCATTATGATGTTATGCTACATAAAATTTTTAAGGGTGAGCTTTAATAAAATTGCACAATAATCAGTTCTTTATCTCCACTAGAATTAGATAAAATAAATTTAGTCGGTGTAAAGGACAACATCTTTCACACCGACTTTCATCAATAATTATGTCGGGGCATAATTGTACCTGTCTATGCTTTTAATACAAAAGACATCATAAAACATATGCCTGAGTTAAATTTCGATAATTATTGGTAAAATCATTGGTTTTCTTTTTGTTTGTGTAAATAGATATTGACCGACAGCTCTTTTCATTTCTCTTTTTAAGACATGGATTGGCTGCTTAGTTTCTTCCTGCAGCTCATTGACCGTTTCTTTGACGAGAACATTTACTTTCATTAACAGCTCCTCAAAGTCTTTGGCATAAACAAAGCCTCGTGAAATTGTATCTGGTTCTGAAATGAAGGTGCCATCTATTTTATTAAGTGTTATAACGATAACGAGCATGCCGTCTTCTGATAGCTGTTTGCGATCTCGTAAAACAATTCCTTCGACTTCACCAATACCGATACCGTCGACATACGTATCACCTGAAGGGATTTTACGTGTTTGCCTAGCCATTGCATGTTCAATATCCACAACATCCCCGTTTTTCATAATAAACGTATGCCCTCTTTTGACACCAACGGACTCAGCTAACAAGCGGTGCTGATGTAACATACGGAATTCACCATGAATCGGAATAAAAAATTTGGGCTTCATTAGCGTCAGCATTAGTTTTAAATCTTCCTGGTAGCCATGACCTGAAACGTGCATACCTGTATGACTAGCCGAACCATAAATAACTTTCGCACCTAGCTGGAACAAATTATCAACAATTCGTGAAACACCCTTTTCATTCCCTGGAATAGGGGATGAAGCTAAAATAACTGTGTCATCAGGTAAAATTTTCACTTCACGATGATTTCCATTTGCTAAGCGAGAGAGTGCAGCTAATGGTTCACCTTGACTACCCGTACATAATACAACAACTTCTTCGGGTGGAAGATATTTCACCTCACGAGCATCTATTAGCATATCCTCTGGAATGTTTAAATAGCCTCGCTCAAGCGCAACATCTACAACATTCACCATACTCCGACCAAGTAATGCAAGCTTTCTATTTGTCGTAATCGTTGCATCTACAATTTGCTGTATGCGATTAACATTAGAAGCGAAAGTAGAGATAACAATTTTACGCTCGGCATGTAAAAATGCATCTTCTATATGACCACCGACAAGCTTCTCTGAAGGAGTTAAACCAGGTCGTTCAGCATTCGTACTTTCAGAAATAAGTACTAGCACGCCTTCTGATCCTATCTCGGACATTTTATGAATATCTGCAAACTGATTGTTGACAGGCGTTAAATCAAATTTAAAATCTCCAGTGTGTACGACATTTCCTTCAGGTGTATTTATAACGATACCTAAGCAATCAGGTATACTATGGTTTGTTCTAAAGAAATCAACACCAACTTGTCCGAAATTTAATGATGAATCGGAGTTAATTTCTATTAATTCAGTCTCTCTTAAAAGCTTATGTTCTTTCAGCTTTAGCTCGATTAAACCAAGAGTAAAACGTGTTGCATAAATAGGGACATTTATTTTTTTTAACAGATAAGGGATACCGCCGATATGATCCTCATGTCCATGAGTTACAATTAATGCTTTGATTTTCTCTTTATTTTCCAGTAAGTACGTAATATCAGGAATTATTAAATCGATACCTAGTAGGCTTTCGTCTGGAAATTTAGCGCCGCAGTCGATAATTAACATATCATTCCCGTACTGTACTACATACATATTTTTGCCAATCTCATTAATGCCTCCTAAGGCGAAAATCGATAATGTATTGTCTTTTGTGGACAAGCATATCCCCTCCTAATTTTTCAGTATGTTCCTTTAATGAAAATTCAGCATTAGTAGTATAGCTTTAAGCGTTTCATCCTATACGAAAAGACCATTTTAGGTTTAGCATTAATATTAGATTTTCATGAAGAATAGAATAGAAGAACGTAAAGAATAAAGGGGATGACTGGTTGTCGAACTACTTACAACATGCGGTGTTTGAACATAGGTTTTGGTTAAGGATATTGAAAGATCATTCTCAATTTATTCATGATTCCTTGTATCCATCGGAAACAGAGGATATTAAAAGAGCGAGCGCATTTATTCTCAAATTTTCTCAGCTTCTTGCTTATGTTAATTCGATAGATGCCAATAATGCGGTGTCCTTCTCACTTACAGTCGATGAAGCTGTAGAACAACTAAAGCAATTTAAATTTTATTTGCTTAGAAAGCAATTAACGGGAAATATTAATATCCATCTACCACCTACTTTTATTAATCATATGGTGAATGAATTAGAGGAGTATCAAAATGTCCTTAGCTATCTGAAGAAGGGGGAAGTCCCGCCAATCTTTCATGAGCTACATCATCATTTACTCTGGCTGTTAGATGCATCAGGACATGCAGGTATCATTCATGACGATCTGGATGGTGTAGAAAGAAGGTTGAGGCAAAAAAGTACTACCTTTGCTCAACATTTTGAACAATTTTATTTGAAGGCAGTGGAGCTTACAGGATATTTGCGTTCAAATATAGACTCATTCCCCGCATTAACTCGCTTTAATCATGATGTGGATATTGAAATGGGATTATTCAAAACTTTTTTACGGGAGTTAGAGGAGATGGAGTTAAGTGCAGAAGTATTAGGTACATTTACAGCTCTAATGGCAGATCATATGCTAAGAGAGGAGCAATACTATTTATCGAAGCTTGCACAATCTAGAGGTGAAGGTTAATTTGCACAAAATGATGCCAGATGAATCGCTGATAAAACTAAGTAAATCGCTGATAAACACCAAAGAATCGCTGATAAAACCGGGTAAATCGCTGATAAACATCAAAAAATCGCTGATAAAATGATGGCAATCTGAAGGTTTCAGGTTGCTTTTTTTATTCCGATAAATCAGCATAATGTACCGATAAAACTAAAAAACATTCCGATAAATCTAGGAATGTTTTTAGTCTGGCAGATTTTTATGGATGAATAAAAACTCCAGTACCGATTGGAACGATGCTGGCGAGCTCTTCGACATCCTTATTATGCATGCGGATACAGCCACGTGAAACGGCATGACCGATTGAGCTAGGATTATTAGTTCCGTGAATTCCGTAATGTTCTTTAGATAAACTCATCCACATTGTCCCAAACGGACCACCAGGATTTGGATCCTTATTAATGATTATAAAATGGCCAGTAGGTGTATCATGTAACATCCTACCGACTGCTATAGGGTATTGCTTTTGAAGAACATTATCCTTATATAACCGTAGCCATCGATTTTCAGTAGAAATATCTATTCTATAAGGGATAGTATTTGGATTAGGAAATCCAGGTATAACAATTTGTTGTCCTATATAAAGTACATTCGGATCTAGCCCTGGGTTAGCAGCCATTATGGACGCTAATGGCGTACGATAATTTCTCGCTATTTGGGACAAGGTTTCGCCTGCTCTAACTGTATGGATCAAAATCATCACCTCCTATAAAGTGGTTGCTTTAATACAGGTTATGCCGAAGAAATAGAAAATACCTTTATATTTTTATAAGGATAGCAACTACAGTTAGTTGGATATGATAAGCAGTAACAAACCATATCCAGTAATCGAGGAGATTTAGATGAAAGAATTTAAAATTACTTATTTTTTTGATGAACTGCATTATGTAAGGAGATTTATTCATATAGAATCACAGGAAAAGGCAGAGGCATTAGTTCGCAGTGAACGAGATCAATATATATCCTTTACAGATAGTAGAGGGATGTATCATGAGCTGCATACAAGACATGTTCGGGTCATTCAAATATCTGAATATCATCGCATCGATAAAAGCTCGAAAACGCAAGACACATAATTTGTCCAACACTGCACATGCTATAAGTAAAGGAGTGAGTAATGATGGACATAGAAAAAAACATACCACATGAAAAAAAGATGTTTATGAACTTATCGAGTAAGGATAAGCCAGACATGGTAGATTCTGATAATATAAGTCTTTTCGATTTACACGAAGATATGCAAACGGTTGATCCTATACCGGTTAGAGAGCTCAATAAAAGAGTAGAACGAGAAGGCGATGAATTAATTGAATTGCAGCCGGATGAATTATAGAAGGTAGGGATTTGTATGGCTGATCATAATGAAGCTCAGTTTACTTCTGCTGGAACAAATATTAATGAAGTAAAAAGAAAGAATGCAGAAGGTGGATTATCTTATAATGAAGTGAAAAAGCTGCTAGCCCAAAGAGGTGGGACTGGTACGGAAATATATAGTGATACAGATGTCGAAGAAGTAAAGCAACAGATTCATGGGAAAAAACAATAAGCTAATTGAGGAGGAGTATGAAAAAGTACTCTTCTTTTTTTATTTTGTAAGGATGAAAAAATCGCTGATTAAAACTTCACTTTACTTTACAATGAAAAGTAAATGTATGGAGGTGTCCGAATGGAGGAAAAACGTTGCCCGTTATGTGGACAAGATAATCATTGTGGAGTAGTAAATGGGCAAAAGGATTGCTGGTGTATGACAAAGAGTTTCCCTAAAGAAATCCTTCAAGCAGTACCTAAAGAGCAATGTATTTGTCAAAAGTGCTTGGATACATACAAAAAAGATTAAACATATCCACGATTTTATTAGTTCTATCCACGATTCTGTTGGTTCTTCGTGCAAGCAATTATGCCTCGCCTCGACATAATTGCGCTGCCGCTTCGCTATCGCGCAGGTAAACAATGCCGCTACCGCTTCGCTATCGCGCAGAAGATAAACAATGCTGCTGTCACTACAGAAAACACTCGCAGAAAGAAGTTAAAAATATTTTAATGCTGTTACAAAACAATAGAGATCAGTTGGTACAATTGTCTACCGCACAACAACCTATCGGACATATATTACTCTGAAAGGAGTGTGTCTAATGACTAAAACAGTTTTACTCAGTAATGTAACAAAGGTTTATTTAGAGGAAAACCAAAGGATCCTCGATAAAATGATGCAGGGCATGACCTATGTGACAATTACATGTAGTATTTCAGATAATTTTATTAAGCAAATATTACCGCATCAAGTAGCTGCTATTAGATTGTCGGAAAATGTTTTGCGATACACGACAAATATACTTGTACAAAATCTCGCGTTAGAAATAATAGCAACAAGTACGGAGACTGTTGAATGCCTCGAAGCGATACAAAATAGATGCTGTATCGTACAAAATTCGGAATGTGAATTGTACGATTATATGTGTGCTTTTAAGGAAATTACTGCGGCTATGTTCCAAGCAATGAGTTTACCGCCAGTTTCCAATAATATTAATATAAACTTCCTGCGAGCAATGATTGTTCACCATCAGGCGGGCGTTCGACTAGCGCAAAATGTTTTAAGGTTCTGTATTTGCCAAGAATTAATACCAATCCTTCGAAATATGATTCAAACTATGTGCGATCGTATTTGCGAAATGGAAAAATTACTAGATGCTTTAAAGGATTGCGAGAATTGCTAGTTTGAACGGAACATTTACAAAGTGAAAAAACGCTAGAGTCGAAGGATTTTAGCGTTTTTTTATGACTACGATGTATTTTTAGTAAAACTCAAACGCTTGATGAAAAATAATCAAGCATTCTCAACAGAAGGTGCGCGCATAAATGTTACTGTTCGTTTGTTACTATCGTAAAGACACCACTCTCGATGATCAACAACCGATCCAACATTGATACCGTATTGTTTTTCTTGTAATGCGATTGGTTGGCCATAGCGAATACGAATAGGTAGCTTTTTATTGCGATGATAAAGACCTGATTCATGACTATGCCCGAAGAAAAGAAGCGATTTTGTAAATGGCGGAAATGTTGGTTGCCAAGTAACACTCCATTTAAATTGATGTCCATGCATAAGTGTTGCACCATCAATCTCCATAGTTTCAGGTAACTGTGTAAATCGTTCAATGCCAGTTACACGTGTAATACGCTCTTCCTGATTGCCACGAATAGAGGGGAATGTTAGTAAATTTTCAAAATCATTTTCTACTATTGCAGCTTTTTGTAGGGGTAGTCCCGACATTGTTTGAGCCTTTTTCTTACTTACAGTACATTCGTATAAATCACCTAATCCCAATACCTTTGCATCTTCCGCAGTTTGCTGAATATGGGCTAAAACCGCCTTAGTATCTTCTATATTAGAATGTAAATCTCCTAAAAGTGCGTACAGCATTTTAAATCATGCCTTTCATTAATTATGCCTCGGCATAATTGTGTGACATCTGCCGGGCTTTAACTTCTTTCAGCAAATATGTGGACACCTACTGACAAGTAATCTCTCGAAGCTACACTTTCGCTCAAAAGACACTTGTTGAAAGAAGTTAATCATTATACAAATATCATACACCTAACAGAAATTGATAGAAAAGTAAAATGTATAAATATATTTAGTTACATATGGATTATATGTGGTACATGACCATAACGTTGAGTTGATTTCCCGTTCTAAGCTGTATGCTTTCCTAGAATGTCCGATGAGCCGCTTAGGGCAATAGCTATTGGTCACAAAGGCGTTATCATAGGACGCGATGTATTTAGCCTGCATTCCTCAATTGCTAATCTCAAAGAGTCATTTGTCTCCCTCGATTCAACTTTTCCGCATTTAACAAAATGAGCCTTAATAAGTGTAGAAAAATTGCCAACAATTTCATAGATTGATAAAATATAATTGTAATTTTCTGAATCTTCAAGACGGTTATACATGTTATGAAGGACATGAATGGGGGGCTTATGATGACGATGTTAATGACAGATATGCTACAAAAATATGCTATGCAGCAACCAAATGGGATTGCAACAGTTTACGATGGGACAAAGCTATCCTATAGTGAGTTTTATAAAAGTGCCGAAACATTCGCTGCATACTTACAAGAGCAAGGTTTTAAAAAAGATGATGTAATTGCATTATATACGCTCAACTCAGATTTATTTTTAATCGCTTATATAGGTGTTCAGTTAGCAGGCTATGTTGTCATGCCCATTAATACAAAACTAGCAGCTCCAGAGGTCGAATTTATTTTTAATTATTCAGAAGCTAAAGGACTTATTTATGATGAAAGGTTAGAGGATGTACTTGCAACTATCGGCTATCCGTTTCAACATATTGTAGGGCTCGATGTAATGAAAGACGTCATTACAAACTATCCCGGTCAAAGAAAAGCTATCAAATTGGAGCCTCATGATACTAGTGTTGTTATGTATACTTCTGGGACGACGGGTAAACCGAAAGGAGTAATGCTAACTCATCAAAATATTGTATCAACTGCGGACATATGGTCGTCCTCAATGGATATGACCAATGAGGATAGAATGTTTATTTGTACGCCTTTATTTCATTGTGCAGGTCTTCATGTATTTGCGATGCCGATGTTTTATAAAGGCGGTACAATAGTTATAGAAGAGGCTTTTTCTTCGACTAACACATTAGAACAGTTAGTCGTTACAGATTCAACAATTTTCTTTGGTGTTCCGTCAATGTATACAATTATTTTAAATACACCTAACTTTAAGGAACATACATTTAAAAATTTACGTTTATTATGTTACGGAGCGGCACCGATGCCTTATGAGCTTGTTAAGCAAGTGAAGGAGGCATTTCCTAATGTGAAAGTACAAAACCTGTACGGACAAACTGAAAATACTCCTGCCACCACTTCTCTTTTAGATGCTGATGCATTGACAAAGATTGGATCAGTGGGAAAACCATTAGCCCAAACGGACGTCCGTGTTGTTGATAGCTTTGGTGAAACGGTGCCAGCGGGTGAGGTAGGAGAAATTTGTGTCAAAGGACCACAAGTTATGAAAGGTTATTTACGTAATCCTGAAGAAACAGCTAGAGCCATTAAAGATGGTTGGCTCTATTCAGGAGATTTAGGGCGTTTTGATGAAGACGGTTATCTCTATATTGTTGATCGTAAAAAAGATATGATCATTCGAGGTGGCGAAAATATTTATCCTATCGAGGTTGAAGAGGTTTTATATCAACTGCCAGAAATTTTAGAAGCAGCCGTTGTCGGTTTTCCACATGAAGTATATGGCGAAGTTCCGAAAGCATTTGTCGTATTGAAAGAAGGAAAGTCTTCCGATGAAGAGGCGATATTGGCCTATTGTCGGACTCAGCTCGCGAAGTATAAAGTGCCACATGAAATTGAATTTTTAACTGAATTACCACGTAATGCTTCTGGGAAAGTTTTGAAGCATACATTACGACCAAGAGTAAGTACGCCATAACGTGTAAAACAGTTTGATAAAATATGAAAATAACAAACGAAGTAATACCTTAATCAGACACACAATATAGAGATGCTTTTGTGTAGAGGAAATAGGTTAGGCCTGGTGCACAATTGTGTTCAAGGCTTTAGGTCAACAGATGTTTATGGCACAAAGCGTAGTGCTATCGTAGCGGCGGCTGCATGAAATTGGTTACTCATTCGTTGTTGTTGCTGTCGCTTTGCATTCGCACAGATAAATTACTACAGGACGTGACGTTCTTAGATTGTTTGGACAACCGCTAATAGAAGTTAAAAATAGGAACGTCTATGAAATTAGCGTATAATAGAGTCTGCGACAAATTGAAATAATAGAATTGAAGTAATTGTCTTCAAACAAGATAGGAGCGGAATTTGTCTTGTGGACGGGGGATAAACGCCTTTTACTAATAGGTTTAATGATAATCATGCTACTGCTTTCGGGTTGCCATTCGTTTTCGCAGCAGGAAAGACAAAACAAAGGATTAACGGTGTTAACGGTAGAGTTTAATAGTGGTGCACCCATACCTAACCTTTATATAACTGCTACAGATGTAGAGTCAGGTGAGGTAGTAGAGGATGCAGTTGGCTCTGAAGAGGGTGAAGCACTATTTTCGAAGCTAATAGCGGGGCGGAAATATGCTATAGCTGCAACTACGCTTGAAAATAGTACGAAAAATGATGGCTATACGACAATTGAAAATTTAACATATGATGCGACAAAGCCGTATTATCGATTGGAGACACATTTTTCAAGGGACGAGCAAGAGCTGGATGTACCAGTTGTTATGCAAAAACCTGAACTACCACATGGCTGTGAAATAACATCATTAACGGCTGTATTAAATTATTATGGGCTAGACGTTACGAAGCTGGAAATGGCTGATAACTATTTACCAAAGCAAAAAATTAGAACTATAGACGGACAACGATTTGGTCCAAATCCCACACAGGCTTTTGCAGGGAATCCTCGTGATAAAGCACATGGTATGTATGTCTTTGCAGCTCCGATTGTCAAAGCCGCAGAGGCAGTAATAGCAGATAAACAAGCAGATTTACGAGTGACAAATAAGAGTGGTGCCACGCAGGACGAAATTTTACAGCTTGTTCGAGAGGGAGTCCCTGTTGTGACATGGGTGACATTGGATTTATCAGAGCCAAAAAGAAATCTAGCTAAGGGCTGGATCTATGAAGGTGAAAAAGTGCCGCATGCCGCGTATATGAACTTGCATGCTGTTGTTTTAACTGGGCATTTAGGTGATAAAGTAGTTGTTATGGACCCATTAAAAGGCTTTGTCACTTATAATGTGGATCAGTTTTTTAAAAGCTATAAAGAGTTAGGTGAACAAGCTGTAGCCGTTCATAAATGATTCAAAGAAGAGTTATAAGGCGTACAAGGAAAGTATGTTACACTTGTAAAAAAGGCTTGTTACTGGGGATGCCCCCACGTTATGTGAGAGCCTAATAAAAGCTAAAGTGAGTTGAGTAGAATGGCCATTGAGCACGCTTTTTTACCGGTTTTATTAGGAGATGAAATGAATGCTTACGGCATGGCAAGAGCATTTTACGAGTCCTATGGCGTTAAACCACTTGCATTAAATCATACGAATATGGAGAAAATACAGCAGAGTGATTTATTAATATTTCGTGAAGTTCCAAGACTCCATGTTGAAGAACGTTTTGTCATTGCGTTAAAGGCAATTGCAGAGGAATTTGCAGGTAAAAAATTGCTGTTATTAGCCTGCGATGAATTTTACGTAAAAAAAATCGTACAACATAAAGCGGAGCTAGCAGAGTATTTTGTAATTCCTTATGTGGATGCAAATCTTGCTAACGAGCTATTAACGCGTGAGAGCATGTATGAACTTTGTGCGAAGTTCGGCTTCCACTATCCGGCAATGCATGTTTGCACCGTCAATGATTACGAGGAGTTTGTTATCCCTTTTGAATATCCAGTGGTCATTAAACCTTTGAATATGACAAAGTATGCTACATGTATTTTTCCAGGCAAGAAAAAAGTGTATATTGCCAAAGATAACGACGAAAAGGATGCTATTTTCCATGCCATTTATAAGGAATCGGCATACCGAGATGATTTAATGGTACAGCAATATATTCCTGGCGAAGATGCTCATATGTACGTCGTAAATGCTTATGTTGGGCAAGATAGTAAGGTACAGCTATTATCTGTAGGTAACCCAATTTTAGAGGAGCACTCCCCAGAGGGGATTGGTCGCTATGTAGCCATCATGACAGCATACGATAAAGACTTAATGGACCGCGTAAAATTGTTTCTAGAGGAAATACAATTCCAAGGCTTTGCCACATTTGATATGAAGTACGATGAACGTGACGGTCAATATAAGTTATTAAGTATTGAATTACATAATGAACTTTCAAATTATTATGTGACAGCAAGTGGCTATAATTTAATGCAATATGTTGCGGATGATTTTATCCGCGGAAGTAAAAAACAGCTAACATATGTTCAGAACAAGCATCTTTGGACAATTGTGCCGAACGGTGTTCTCTTTAAATATGTACAAAATGAACAGCTTGTAATTGAAGCAAAAAGTCTTATTCGCCAAGGGATGGCTACGGATTCCATCTTTAATTATAAGGATATGAATGCGAAGCGTTGGTTAAATATAACGCTAGATAATTTAAGCTTTTATCGCCAATATAAGAAATATTTTAACAACAAAGGTCTGTCGAACTAATGAAAAAACAAACTTTAGGTATAATTGGTGGCGTTGGTCCACTAGCAACGATGTTTATCGGTGAAATGATTGTAAGACGTACGAAGGCAACGAAAGATCAGGAGCATTTACATACAATCATTGATAATGATACGAATATTCCTGATCGTACAGCCTTTATTTTAGATAGTACGAAAGAAAATCCCGTACCAGTAATAGTCGCAGATGCTAAAAAGCTTGCTTCTGTTGGAGCAAATGTGATTGCTATTCCATGTAATACGGCACATACCTTTTATGATGAGATAGTTGAAGGTTCTCCAGTTCCCGTCTTACATATGATAAGGGAAACAGCAAAGCGCGCTTCTGACTTAGGGGCAGAGCGTGTAGGGATTTTAGCGACAACGGGTACATTAACCTCACGCATGTATCAAGATGCGTTAGAGGAATTTGGTATAACACCTGTTGTTCCAGATGATGTGATGAAAGAGAAAGTCATGTCTATTATTTACGATTATGTAAAGGCTGGAAAAGATGTCTCTTGGGAGGATTGGCAGCAGATAGAAGAAGCAATGCTTGCCCTTAACTGTGATCGTATTGTATTGGGATGTACTGAATTATCCATCGTCAATCGAGATTTAAAACTAAGTGACAAATATATCGACTCATTAATTGTTTTAGCAGAACGTGCTATATTAGCATGTGGCTATGAAATTGTAGATTAACAAGCGTATTAACCAAATAAAATCTGCACGCTTTTCGCAGGTAAGTTGTAAACCTTCAAAAAATCTCAAGTATATAAAGTGCTTGAAGGCTGGCAAACCCCGTGATGAGTCGTGCAGATTTTTTTATCTGTAGGGAGATTAAGAATGCCCCATTTTTGAAACGATTATATAAAGGTTTACGTACATATGAAGTAGGAAAATGATTAGTGTGTTAAACTAGTGTCAAGCAGATAGAAGGTGGGAAATTACATGTCAGTAATAAATTTATTAAATGAAGATTTACAAGCAAAATGGAAGTTTGAAGAGCCGATGAAAATTCAAGAGGAAATGATTCCAGCAATGCTTGAGGGCAAAGATATTGTAGCCGAGTCACCGACAGGGTCGGGGAAGACTTTAGCTTATGTACTTCCTTTATTAAATAAAGTAAACGGTTCAAAAAAACAAACACAAGGACTTATCGTAGCGCCATCACAGGAGCTAGCAATGCAAATTGTAGAGGTTATCCGTGAATGGACAGCAGGTTCTGATATTACGGTTCAACAACTAATTGGTGGTGCGAACTCTGCACGTCAAATAGAAAAGTTAAAGAAAAAACCGACGATCGTTGTAGGTACACCTGGCCGATTAAATGAATTAGCGCGTGCTGGAAAACTAAAGTTAAAAGAAATTGAAACAGTTATTTTAGACGAGTGCGATCAGTTACTAAGTCGTGAATATCGTGTTGTCGTAAAATCCTTTATCGAAGGGTCAGCATATGGGCGACAAATAGTTGTTGTTTCAGCAACAATTACGGAGGAAATTGAATTAGTGGCTAGTCGTATGATGTTTGAGCCAGTACGCTTTAAAATTAAACCTGAGGATATGTTAAAGGTTGGTAAAGTTGTACACTCTTTCGTGAAAGTAGAGGAACGAGATAAAACTGATTTCCTACGTCGACTATCACATACAGAAGGATTACGTGCACTTGCTTTCGTCAACAATATCGATCAATTGCTAATGAAAGAAACGAAATTACAATATCGTTCGGCACCGATTGTGACATTACATTCTGACATGAAGAAAGAAGAACGTAAAAAGGCGTTAGATGCATTCCGTAAAGGTGACGCGCGTATTTTAATCGCTACAGATATTGCTGCACGCGGTTTAGATATTGAAGGTTTAACACATGTTATTCATGTTGATGTACCGAGAACAATTGAGCAGTATTTGCATCGTTCTGGACGTACAGGTCGTGCTGGAGCAGATGGTGAAGTATTAACGTTATTATCTTATCGTGATGAGAAAACGTACAAAAAATGGACAAGAGAAATTTCTGCGAAACCTGTACAGAAAATATGGCATGAAGGCAAGCTAGTGGAGGGTAATTCAAAAACAATTGGACAGAAGCGAGGTAAATAATATGACGTTTGAAGAAAAATTACAAGCATATGCAGAACTTGCGGTAAAAGTCGGTGTCAATATTCAACCTGGGCAATACTTATTAGTTAATACTTCCGTGGAAGCATTAGATTTCGCTCGTTTAGTCGTAAAAGAGGCTTATAAAGCTGGTGCAGGACGTGTTCATGTTAATTTTTCAGATGATGAAATGGATCGTGCTTACTTTGAGCATGCTTCAGAAGAAGAATTTAATCGTTTCCCAGAATGGGTAGTTAAAATGCGTGATGAAGTAATCGAACGTAAAGGGGCATTCTTATTGATTGATGCTGCAGACCCTGATAAATTAGCAGGTATTTCAGCAGATCGCCTAGCCACTCATCAAAAGGTATCGGGAGCTGCTCTGAAAAACTATCGTAACGCCGTAATGAAGGATTTAATAGCTTGGTCGATCGTTGCTGTCCCTTCACCAAAGTGGGCATCGAAGGTATTCCCAAACTTAGCGGCTAAGGAACAAGTACCAGCATTATGGGAAGCTATTTTTAAAACTGTTCGTATCGGTGAAGGCAATGCTGTGGAAAAATGGCGTGAACATGTAACAAATTTAGAATCTCGCGCGGCCCTACTGAACAATAAAAAATATGCGAAACTTCACTATACAGCACCAGGTACTGACTTAACAATTGCCTTAGCGCCACAGCATAAATGGCTTACTGGAGGTAGTAAAACGCCGGATGATACTATCTTTATTGCTAATATGCCAACAGAAGAGGTTTATACTTTACCAATGAAACAAGGTGTAAATGGCTATGTCAGCAATACGAAACCATTAGTTTATCAAGGGAATATTATCGATGGCTTTAAACTTACATTTGAAGAAGGAAAAATTGTTAAGGCTGAAGCACAGGAAGGCCATGATTTATTACAAGAGCTTATGAATGTAGATGAAGGCTCTTGCTATTTAGGTGAGGTAGCACTTGTACCGCATGAATCACCAATTTCAGCATCGGAGATTTTATATTTTAATACATTGTTTGACGAAAATGCATCGAACCATTTAGCGATTGGCGAAGCTTATCCAACTTGCTTAGAAGGTGGAAGAGATTTAGAAAAAGGACAGCTTGAAGCGTTAGGTGCCAATATTTCAGTAACACATGAGGACTTTATGATTGGCAGCGGTGAGATGGACATTGACGGTATTTTACCAGATGGAACTGTAGAGCCGATTTTCCGTAAAGGTAGCTGGGCATTTTAAGTTCTTCATTTGAAGAAAGGAGCTGAGCAGATGAAACGATTACTAAGCATAATTGGTGCAGCTATACTCATAATGGCATTAGGTGTTTCATCTGCTTTTGCTCAGACTGAAAACTACCTATCAATTGGAGATTCCTTGGCGGCTGGTCAAACGCCTTACCAACAAATTGATACAGGCTACAGTGATTTAATCGCCATGAAGTTAGGAATGACTGGGCAATTACATTTCTATACGAAGGAGCTCGCTTTCCCAGGCTTTACAACAACTGATGTCTTGAAACGAGTACAATCAGAAGAAGCAAGTGATTTACTAGCTAATGCAACACTTATTACTGTTTCGGCAGGTGCCAACGATTTACTGCGTCTAGTGCAGGTCAATCCAACAGCAGGTACGTTAGCTTTTGCACAGCTACAAACGGATTATGCATTAAACATTGCCAGAAAAAACATGGCGGAGATTTTAGAAGAGTTAAAAGTACGAGCACCTAAAGCAAAGGTCTATGTAATGGGCTATTATTTTGCTTATCCAAACGCTCATGCTACGCAAAAAGAAGGCACAAATGCACAGCTTGTAAAGCTAAATAAGATTTTACAGCAACAGGCAGAGCATGCTGGAGCAGTTTATGTAGACGTCTATAATGCTTTTGGGATAAACGCTAGAAACTTTTTACCCAATATCTCTGACGTCCATCCAAATTTTGAAGGCTATCGCCAAATGGCAAATGCTTTTTTACATGAATATAGCGGAAATAAAGCACTAGCCATTGCTTCAAGAGAACTGCCAAAGCCGAACCCTATGTCATTTGAGCACATATTAGAACAACTAGCAAAGGCAGAGCAGAAACAAAAAGCAAAAGAGCAAGAAAATGAAAAGCCAAAACCTACTGCGCGTGCCATTCAAGGTTTTACAGGATACGCTGCTTTTATGGAGAAGGTAAGAGCAACACGTTTTAATCATAACTATTTGTAACAGGGCATCGACAGTGATGCTCTTTTTTATGTTAAATATTTATAAAATTATAAGTGACGGAAAGAACAGTCGGAGCGACGGAAAGAATTGTCGTAGTGACGGAAAGAATCACTGAATCGATGGAAGAAACCCTCAGGGCGACGGATAACCAGCTCCCTTAGTTCCCCACGTTATGATGAGGAACCTATATCAAACTAATAAAAGGAAAAACAATCAATCCATCAGCCGTGATAAAATAAAAAAACAGGAGGCGCAAAGAATGAAAATATTTCATACAGCAGATTGGCATTTAGGAAAGCTTGTACAAGGCGTCTATATGACGGAGGATCAACATTATATTTTACAGCAATTTATGCTAGCGATTGATGAGGAAAAACCGGATGTTATCGTTATAGCAGGTGATTTATATGACCGTTCGATGCCTCCTATTGAGGCAGTGAATTTACTAAATGATATTTTGGCGGAAATTGTACTTGATAAAAAAATCCCTGTGTTAGCGGTTGCGGGGAACCATGATAGTGCAGGTCGATTGAACTTTGGCAGTAGTTTAATGAGTGATAGTGGATTACATATTAAAGGCCAATTTACGAAAGATCATGCGCCGATCGTTCTCCATGATGAGTATGGTGAAGTACATTTTCACCTCGTACCATATGCAGAGCCGGCTTCAGTACGGACTATTTTAGAGGATGATTCCATTCGATCTCATCAAGAGGCGATGGAAAAAATTATCGACCATATTGGGCAAAGTTTAGATCCAACAAAACGTAATGTTTTTGTAGGACATGCCTTTGTGACGAAGTATGGGGAAGAGGAAGCGAACACGAGTGATTCTGAGCGTCCTTTATCAATAGGAGGCTCGGATTGCATAAATGCAGCGTTGTTTAAGCCTTTTCATTACACAGCACTTGGCCATTTGCATAAAGCACATTTTGTGTTGAATGAAACGATTCGCTATGCCGGTTCTCCTTTGAAGTATTCATTATCTGAGCACTTACATGAGAAGGGCTTTTTAATAGTGGAGCTAGATGCACAAGGGGAAGTCACTGTCACAAAACGTAAGTTTATAGCGAGACGGGATTTACGTGTGGTAGAGGGCTTAATGGATGATTTATTACAATTACCACCTAGTGATGATTATGTATTTGTACGTTTAACAGATGCTACGTCAGTAACTTCGCCGATGGAACGTATCCGTACGGTGTTTCCTCATGCGATGCATGTTGAGCGCAAAGTAGCACGTCAAGACGTATCACATGAAATTCAGACGATCGAGACAGAGAAAATAGAAGACATCGATTTATTCCGATCATTTTTTACAGATATAATTGGCGTACAGCCAGATCAAGATACAGAACGTCTATTTACAGAGATGCTACAAGAATTATTAGATGAGGAGCGGGAGACAGTAAAATGAAGCCTTTAAAGTTAACGATTACTGCATTCGGTCCATATAAAAATACAGAGGTTATTGATTTTCAACAGCTTGGTGAACATCGTCTATTTGCGATTTCCGGAAAAACAGGCGCAGGGAAAACGACGATTTTTGATGCGATATGCTATGCACTTTACGGATCGGGTAGCGGTGAAGATCGTCAGGATACTGCTATGCTTCGAAGTGGGTTTGCGGATGATGATGTGTATACTGCCGTGGAGCTCGTTTTTGAAATGCATGATAGAGTCTATCAAATTTTACGTCAGCCTGGTCATATTAAAGCAACGAACAAAAGTGTCACTGGCAGGAAAATTGAACTGGCTGAAATCAAAGGAAACACGCTTGATTATAATATTGTAGAAAAGCAGCAAACGCTTGAGGTAGATAAAAAGCTACAGGATATAATCGGCCTCACAAAGGATCAGTTTAGTCAAATTGTTATGCTACCACAAGGTGAATTTCGCAAGCTGTTAACCTCAGATTCTACGAATAAAGAAGTTATTTTACGTAAAATTTTTAAAACAGATCGCTTTGGTGCGATGACAAAAAGACTTGATGCGAAACGAAAAGAGGCGGAAAGTGATTTACTGCATGCTCAACAATTAAAGGAGCATCTTCTTGGCCAAATTGCAGGTGCTTTACCACAGCGTTCGTCATCTTTATTTACTTGCATTACTACTAATACTGACAATATGCATCAGCTGAAGAAGGCTCTGGAAGAGGAGCAAACCTATTATACGGAATGTATACAATTGGAACTGCAACGCTATAAAGAGGCTTATGCGCATCATCAAAAAGAGCAGGAATTTTACAGCAGAGCGAAAACATTGAATGAGCAATTTGATGAGCAATCTAATCGTCAAAATCGCCTACAAGCATTGCTACAAGAACAAGATATATATAGCGCAAAAGAACGCGAAATTGCATTAGCAGAAAAAGCTGAGCGTCTAGTCATACTTGAGCAACAATGTATCGATTTACGTGCTGAGCAAAATCGTAAAGAACAATCCTATCAGCAAGCAATGACAGAGCAGAAAAATACAGAAGCTCAGTTAAAAATAGCGCAGGAAAAGTTTAACGTTGAAGAGGCGAAAGAACCTGAGCGTCAACTCGTTTTACAACAGGAATTACAGCTACAGGCATTATTACCGACGTTCGAGACGTATGAGAATAATCTGCAGCAACTGCAAATAGCTGAACAATATGTTGCAACAGCCAAGCTAGCAGTAGACGATAATAGTAAAATTGTAGAAACAGAACAAATGCAAGTTCAGCAGTTAACAAAAACAATTGAACAATATGAAAAACAACTGGAGCCGTATGAAAGTTATTTAGAACAGCTACCTAAGTTAAAAGAGCATGTATCATTACTAGCGCAAGTTGAAAAATACACAAGAGCTGTTGCAACGGCGGAGCAGGATGTAGCCACTGCTAATGACCATTATCAAGAAAGTAAGCAGGCTCTTCAAAAACTGGAACAACAATGGATTGCGAGTCAAGCAAGTATTTTAGCACAGCAACTTAAGGACGGAGAGCCTTGTCCAGTGTGTGGTAGTACAACACATCTTGAAACACATCGTGAGCGATTAGAGATGATTGAATTAGCAGAGGTGGAGGCTTTACGAGGAAAGGCTAGTACTGATGAGCGCAAGTTTTTAGAGAAAGAAGCTTTATTGAATTCTACAAAGCATCTTCTACAAGAGGCGCTAGAACAGTTAGAGACGAATGCGATTAATCAATCGAATCAAGCACAAATTGTAGCTTCGTTGCAAAACGTAGAGCAACAAATAACAATCTTAAAAGTAGTGAGCCATCAATTATCTGATGTACGTATGCAACAAAAGGATCATCGTGCGCGAATGGAGCAGCTACAAGAAAAGCAAATAAAACTTGAGCAATATTTAGTTGAGAAGACAAAGGAATTGACGAAACAACAAGCAATTGTGGAAGAGCAGCAAAAGCATATTCCGGAAAATCTTACGACGCTACAAGCATTGCAACAGGCCATCGCTCATATAGGATCACAAAAGCTTGCATTACAAACTGCGTGGAATAGTAGTCAGCAAAGTTTGCAATCTGCCAAGGAAGCCGCACATAATGCTAGAATGACTGCAGAAATAGCGAAACAGGCTTTTGAGGAATTAAAGCTGAAAATGGATGAAAAGCGCGAGCAATTTTCAGTGAGTATGAAGGAAGCAGGCTTTGAAAGCTATGATGAATTTGCTGCTGGGAAGCGTAGCACGTTGCAAATAGAAGCATTACGGAAATCTTGCCATGAATATGCACTACAAATCCACACATTACAGGTGCAAATTACTGAGGGAGAGAAGCATCTTAAAGGGCAAGAGAAGCAAGATTTAACGACCATGGAAGAAAAGTTAGAGATGCTTCGTGTCACATATGAGGAAGCTTTTAAAGTATTGCAACAAATGGAAGGATTTGCGAAGGCGTGTGCAAACTTTATCAAAAAGGTTGAGGAGACCGAACAGGAGATTCATTTACTTGAGAAAGAAGCGGGGCGAGTAAAGGAGCTCTATGCAATGTTAAATGGACAGAATGTGAAAAAGCTGTCTTTTGAGCGTTATATTCAAATCAATTATTTAGATAAAATTACAGAGGCGGCAAATGTTCGACTTTATCATTTATCCAACGGTCAATTTGAGCTACGACGTTCAGATCGTTTAGAAAAGCATGCCAAGCAAAGTGGGCTAGGACTCGATGTGTATGATGCTTATACAGATCAATTACGAGATGTCAAAACATTATCAGGGGGAGAAAAGTTTAATGCGTCTTTAAGTCTTGCCCTTGGGATGGCAGATGTCATTCAAAGCTTTCAAGGTAATATCCGTATTGAAACGATGTTTATTGATGAGGGCTTCGGTTCTCTCGATGAAGAAGCATTAAATAAGGCGATTGATACGCTTATTGATTTACAAGATTCCGGACGTATGATTGGCGTCATTTCTCACGTTGCGGAGTTAAAAGCTACAATGCCTGCTGTGTTGCATGTTGAAAAAGCAATGAACGGTCATAGTCAAACATATTTTGAAGTAAAATAACAAAGAGGCGTATCTCCGTTTGTTGGAAATACGCCTTGTTGTTATTTTTTTTTAGTTACGTTAGGATTTGTTCCTTTTTTTGCAGCGATTACTTTTTTGACAATGGGGATGACGATAGGTGCTAATTTTACAGCGGTTTTAACAACTTTAGATACTTTCACAAAATAACAGCTCCTTAAGTACTATGTGTTCAAGGAGAAGTTAAGATGAAACCTTATCGGACCACCCGAACAGCTTGAATAATATTCCAAATAACGACTCCTAATGAAACGAGAATATAAATTGCGAATGAAACAAACCAAATGATAAGAAAATTATTACTATCTGAATTTAGATCAAAATTGGTGTTGAATGATAAAGTTGAGAAAATAAAGACTGCAAAGAGAATTATACCGAATGCGACTGGGATTAAATGTGATATTAGTGCTCGAATAGAGTGCCTCTTTACGTCGCTATCTTTTGTCACAAAGTAAACAACTAATGGCACAATAAAGGGTGCAAATAAAATACTGAGATAACTAAAGGCAGATAATATTTTTTGGTTCTCCATAGTAGTACCTCCTTTTTTAATATTTACGCATGAAAAACGATAAAGTTTCAAAAAAAATGTGGAAGAGGTTGTAATCATAACAGTGTTTGCGTACAATGAGGTTGTTCAATTAAATTAAGATGTACGACCACAAGGGGAGCTGATGATGTCAGCTGAGACTGGGCACGTAATGCCTTGACTCTTCGAACCTGTAAGTTAACACTTGCGTAGGGATTGTGGATAGAAACCGACACTTTTACGATGTGAGGCTCTGTCCTGGCATCGTTTTTTATCTTTTGATGCCGGATAGGGACATATTTGCCAACTGATTTCTATTCCTGCTCTTGTATCCTACATCGGAACAAAGGAGAGAATATTATGGACAATAAAAAATTGTTAATGCTTGTGGAGATTGCGATATTCGCAGCGATTGGCCTTGTGCTCGATCAGGTTTCCTTTAAAGTATGGGCACAAGGTGGCTCTGTTAGTCTAGTGATGGTACCAATAATTTTAATAGCATTCCGCTGGGGCCTTATTCCAGGCATGACAACTGGTTTACTCATTGGTGTAATGCAAACAATGTTTGGTGCTACAATTGTGCATTGGCTACAAGGAACACTTGATTATGGTGTTGCCTTTACAGTAGTGGGCTTAGCGGCCGTTGTACGTCGACCGGTGCTTGAGGCTGCAAAAAATTTAAACAAAAAGAAAATGGCGCTTTATATTATTGTAGGAACTGTATTAGCAGGTTTTTTACGCTATGCAGCACATACCATTGGTGGCGCTGTATTTTTCGCAGAGTATGCAGGCGATCAAAATGCGTGGATTTATTCAATCATCTATAATGGAACATATATGCTACCAGCAACGATTTTAACAGCAATTGCCGGTGTTCTGCTATTTACGGCAGCACCTCAATTAATGCAGCGAAAATCATAACTATTATGCCCTTCACATGAGTGAAGGGTTTTTGTTTTGGCTGTTTTCGAAAAGATTGTTGCTATTCAACGAACGGAGCAGTTTACTTCCAATGTGTGCTATACATTTAAAGTAATAGTATGACTCGTCATGCTTGAAAAAATGCCGTATTCAGGAGGGGCTAATGGGGAAGGTATTCTACAAAAGAACTAAAGAGATAATTGTAGATGGTACTGTTTCCCACTGCTCCACTAACTACACTCACAGGTTCGTTAAAGGCTCGTTTAACTCAGCTTAGGTACTTGTTACTCAGTTCTAGTAGCTGTCAATTTCATTTTTTGCACATTTACCATTCCTCTACCAACCCAAACTCTGCTATGTTACAATTTCGATATAGAAAAAATTTAAAGTTAGTGAAAAAAATGGGAGGATTTGAGTTTTGAATAGTTATTATACAGAAGATATGAACGGTTTTAATTCAGGAGATATTTTATTTAGTGCTTTCTCGATTTTCGGGTTATTATTTTCTCTTATTCCATTTATTATTTTCCTTTGGTTTGCTATCAGTACAACTAAGCAATTAAAAAGGCAATCTTTATTATTGGAAGAAATCAATGAAAAATTAAAACGTTAACAAGGACTATAATCTCCTTTTAACAATCAAACCAATAGCCACCACGCTTAAATCTTAGGGACTTGTGCGTAATACTACTGCAAGTCCTTTTGTTATGCTTTCTCTATCACTCCTATAGGTATACACATGGCTCTGTAGCACCAATCAAACAAAAAGATGTGCTACCGCAATCTCATTATAACTTGCTTTATAAGCTCACACATTCATCTATCACCAATATGTTGTAAAATAAAGTGAGATACTGAAGACTTAGGAGATGTGTTAATTTGGCTTATATTCACGAGTTTGGAATAGTTGAATGTATTGAAAAAAATAAAGAGTATGCTAGTTATGAACCTGAAAAATATCATTGCATAGGTGTAGATGGGGACCTTTTTGATGAACTTATGTCTAAGGATTTTGGTGAAAAAATGAATCATCTGGAAACATTCGCACATAACACAAATAGACCTTATAAAAGCCTCGCCTATTTTGGAATAACATTGATACCGCCGAGTTCTCATAAACAATTTTTAAATATGGTTAGTGAAGTAAACGATGAGTACAAATCAGAGGAACTTGAAGAATTGATGAGAAAAATAGCTGAAGCAATAAAAGGAGATAGTTGGTTGATTCATTATGGTGTTTAATTTTGTCAATACATATATGTAAGATTAGAGGTGATTGTTCGATTAGAGCAATCGCTTCTTTTGCTAACGGAGCAGTTTAGTTGAAGAGTGTTGTTTAACTTGTTGTTCAACAATCGGGCAATATTATTGAATAACATTCTTTTATGAAAGTTCCCAAAAATTTATAACGAAGTCAGATACCATTTCCTGTGTAGAAACAAGGGGAGTCTTGATTTCATCTACAATGTACGAAAGCAGTTCAGTCCAAGAGTGTTTTTCAACAGAATTTTTATTTATCTGCTGCATGAACTTCCGCAATTCACGCATTTTTTGCGGATCCACACTTTCCTCCAAATAATTTTCTACATACTGGTTAACAAATGTAGCTTCATACAAACATTCCTCTAAAATCAAAGCGCAAGCTCTCGCTTTGCTATAATGCATAGGCCAATGTAACGATTACTTCATATACAAGTTAAAGAAATTCGCTCACATTCTCCAGCTTGTGTTCGTTTAATCACTGGTGTGTTTTTTATATTTCCACGGTAAAAGTACTGTAAATTCCAACACCCCGGCGAAAATTTGGTGATAAATTTTTGAGGATATCCTTATTGTTAATTCCGTGTATGCACATTTGTTCTGCTATGCTTTTTACAGGTGTATTTGTTATATGGGTTAATCTATACCAGTACTATAAAATGGTAAATAAAATAAAAATTAAAAATATATGTAAAATAAAAGGGAAATTATCCCTTATGTCGAATTAATATAGATGTACCATAAAAAAATTATATTTGAAGGAGTGTTGTTAAATGAATGGTAAAAAAATTCTAATCAGTTCTGCTCTCTCTCTGTCCTTATTGGTGCCTGTTGTGTCTGCTTCTCCAGCTTTTGCAAGTACAGAAAACACTGTAAGTTCTTCAACTCAATCTGATGCCTCAACTCGAGGGATCATTACTAGGGATATCCCTAAAAAAGAAAATACTTTTGCAAACTCTTTTACTGAAAACGGCGTTACTTGGTATTTAAAAGGTATCACCTATTCAGGTGGCTGGTACATCGGCCACTATGAAGCTAACGTTTAACATAAAAAAGTACATTTTGAAATGTTTTAAGAGCGATGATAGACGTCGCTCTTTTTTTTATTTAACTTTGCCCCGTTACCTTAATGATAGGGCTTTTTAATTTTGGCTGTTTTCGAAAAGATTGTTGCTATTAACATTGTTGCCTTATTACTATTTTTGTAATAATCACTAGGCAAGAACGTAGTATAAAAAATGTTATTTTGAATTTCATTAATAGCATTAACATATAAACCAATATGGGGGCGAAAAAATGGTTACTAACTCAGATAAGAATAAAGGATCAAAGAAGAGATTTGAAGAAATCCTTTCAGAAACTGGTGTGGCTAACGGGAACAGAATATATAGTAGATAATGAAACAGGAGTTCATTATTTATTTAGTTGGGGTGGATATGCAGGGGGAATCACCCCGTTGTTGGATAAGGACGGAAAACCAATAATAGAATCAAATAATGAATAACAGGGCTTTAGTTAAATATCCGATTTAAACATAAAAACAGAGTTGATTCTACACATTTTGTAGATTATTTCTGTTTTTATATTTTAACAGCAACAATCTAGCTAGCAAGGGATGAATTTTTTGAAAAGTATACATTGTTGATTGGAGTGGACTCCTCGGGGATTAGCGTCACAGATGAGACCATGCAGCGAGCATCGCGAGTGAAGCGGCTCATCGGACGCCCCCCAGGAAGCTCTGCGCGAAAGCGAAGCGTCAGCGGCAAATGTTTTAATCTGTGCGAAAGCGGAGCGGCAGCAACAAAGCGCTCAGCCGGAACGGAAATCAACTTCACGTTATGGAGATGTCGGCACTTTACAATTTATGATGACATATAATATTTAAAGCGTTTAGCGTTTTATGCAAAGAAAGTTATGTTATATTAAGTTGTAGACATTAGATGAAAGGGACGTTAAAAATGATTGTAAAAACGCAAGAAGAGATTGAAGCATTTAAAAAAATCGGCCGTATTTGTGCTGAAATTCGTGAGGCAATGAAGGCTGCTACAAAACCAGGTGTAACAACACTTGAATTAGATGAAATTGCAGGTCGTATGTTTGCTGAAGCAGGTGCAATTTCTGGACCTAAAGGGGAGTATGATTTCCCAGGCTACACATGTATTAGTGTGAATGAGGAAGTCGCACATGGTATTCCTGGTAAACGAGTGATTAACGAGGGAGATATCGTAAATATAGACGTATCTGGTTCACTAAATGGCTACTTTGCTGATACGGGCATTTCATTTGTAGTTGGCGAAGGCTATGAGGATAAAGAAAAGCTATGTCGCGTAGCTAAAAGTGCTTTCGATCGTGCAATGACAAAAGTAAAAGCTGGATCAAAATTAAACCAAATCGGTAAAGCTGTTGAGCGTGAAGCATATGCCAATGATTTAACAGTGATTATGAACTTAACAGGTCATGGTTTAGGTCGTTCTTTACATGATGAGCCAAATCATATTTTAAACTACTATGATGCTTGGGATTCAACAATTATGAAAGAAGGCATGGTGCTCGCAGTCGAGCCATTTATCTCAGCGAAAGCGGAGCATATTGTAGAATCTGGTGATGGCTGGACATTCATTACGCCAGACAAATCATTAGTCGCTCAAATTGAGCATTCAATTATCGTTACTAAAGACAAACCAATTATTTTAACTTCTCTAGACGAACAATAATAAAAAAGCTAAAAATCCTGCTAACCAATTTATTTTTGGTAGGCAGGATTTTTTTTAATAAATAATATACCGACAAGTAGCACTCCGCATAAAAACAAGGCTGCAGTTGTCACAAGTAGCTCATCGAAACCATTATGTAATGCGACCCCGATATAGGACCAGATAAATACACTTGGGTAGATAATATCAAAATAATGGAATCGAATATGTAGCGCTATTGCTGCTCCAATGGTCAGTAAAATAACTGCCCAAAGTGGATCACTAAGGCCAAGACCATTCCATTGATAAGATGTTAGCATGAAGCTTATATTTGTCATTAGGCTAAATGTAATCCATGCTAAATAAATCGAGAAGGGTATACGCCCGGTTAGTGAATTATTGCTAAGAGGGTACGTTTTGTACAACTTAAATAAATACAGTACTAAAACAAACGTACTGATAATTGACATGATAAATAGTTCGTGATGCCAAACAACAATTGCTAACGTCTGCATGATACATATGCTACTAAAGAGAACAGTCTGTTTAAAAGATGTCTTTTTTAGGTTCATGACTAACCAATAACCAAGTAACATGTAAACCACAATCCAAATGATATAACTAACATTAAATGGTGCAAATATTACTGGAAAACGATTTAAGATCTCTAAAAAAGAATGATCGTTTATTTTCATAAAATAGGATGAAAAGGTTAGGATGAGTGAGACAATAAAAGTGATTGTCATCAAAAAAAATCGAGGCATGGTTTCTCTCCCTTCGTGTTAAATTGTATAGGGAAAAGACAAATAAGTATAGGACTGAACATTATATTTTCATTATAACGGAAATTTCCAACAATGTATCGCGTGTTTCGTTAAAAATATCTACAATTTACCATTTGCGTAGTTATTCATATACTTCTTTAGTACAATGAAAATATTCGAATGTAAGGAGTGAAGTTTTAATGACTCAAAATTTAAATGATCTAGATTTATCAGTTAAACTGGATAAGAAAATGTATAAAAAGAAATTAAAAGTACTCCAATATGAAATGTTAAATGCCCAACAGTTTTTATTAAAAAATAAAATTGGCTTAATTCTAGTGTTTGAAGGTATGGATGCTGCTGGTAAGGGTGGCGCTATTAAGCGTCTCATTGAACGTGCTGATCCGCGTGGCTATGTCGTGCACCCAATTGCAGCACCTCAGCCTCATGAACTGCGCTACAATTATTTACAACGTTTTTGGCGAAAGCTGCCACAACATGGACAAATCGCTATTTTTGATCGCTCATGGTATGGTCGTGTATTAGTTGAGCGTATTGAAGGATTTGCAACAAATGAAGAGTGGTCTCGTGCATACGAAGAAATTAATAACTTTGAAAAAATTTTAACAGCAGGAGATTATATTGTTATTAAGTTTTGGCTTCATGTATCTGATGAGGAGCAGCTTAACCGTTTTAGAGAACGTGAAGAGGATCCATATAAGTCTTGGAAGCTAACTGATGAAGACTGGCGAAATCGCGAAAAAACACCTCAATATATAGAAGCTGCAAATGACATGTTTGCGAAGACCGATAAGAAAAGTGCTCCGTGGGTTCTAATACCAGGAGATGATAAAAAATATGCTCGTGTACAAGTGCTACAAGAAACACTAGCACATATCGAAAGTGAAGCAAAAAAACGTGGCTTACATTTAACGAATGTATTAGACACAGCACAGTTAGAAGATACGGAATCGTCTAGCCTTGAACTGCTAGAGGAGAAGCCTAAAAAACAAAAGCAAAAAGTGAAATAATGTTATAGATGCTGTAACAACAAGACGAGATGTTTTAGTTGTAGCAGCATCTTTTTTTACATACAATAAAGTAAAACTGCAATTAGTGGGTGTTTCTTCCATTGGTAAATGAACGCAGGCATTAAAACGTATTGACAATTATCGGAAGGTTAGTGTGGAGAAATGGTGCTTAAAATTTGGAGATTATTAAGGAAAAAGGGTGAAAATGTGGTATCAATTCAAGGAGGGAAATGCTACATTCGCACATTTTATGAAAAAGATGCACAAAGTTTAACCGATCTCGTAAGTCGCAATAAATACTTTTGGTCTACACATGAGCCGTTACAACGACCTGAATATTATACTATTAATGCTCAATATAAAAAAATTCAAGAATGCTTATACTTAATGGACTCAAAGAGGGAATTTTCCTTTGGTATTTTTGAGCCGGGTACAAATAATTTAATAGGACATATTGCTCTTTATGCAGTAAAACGTTTACCGTATTCTAGTGCGTTTGTTGGTTATGCGATGGATGAAATTTATATTGGAAAAGGGATCGTTACCGAAGCAGTTAATATGGTCGTGCAATTTGCGTTCGAGCAAGTAGGGTTACATCGAGTAGAGGCTTATGTTTCAACACAAAATAATCCTTCTATCCGAGTCTTAGAAAAGGCTGGATTCCAGCGTGAGGGTCTTTTGAGAAAGCTGCTGTATATTAATGGAAAATGGGTGGATCATTATATGTATGCACGTTTAGAGGGTTAATAAAAAGAAGCGTCTATCTTTTAGTGTTTGAAGGATAGACGCTTCTTTTTTTATTATTGTTTGCTACCGTCCATGATTAAATCAAGGCGGCCTGTATTTGGATCAATCACTAATCCATGAACAGGTACGTCTTTAACCATTAACGGGTGATTGCGAATTGTATCCACGCTTTTCTTTACACTTGTTGCTACGTCACCAAAGCCACGTAAAAACTCTTTTAAATCAAAACCTGAATATTCGATCGTGTCGATAGTTTCAGGGGTAATCCCTCTAGCAACCATTTTATTTAACATGGCTTCTGGGTCAACTGCACTCATACCACAGTCGTAATGTCCAACAACATACACCTCATCTGCTTGTAGTTCATAAACAGCTACAAGTAAACTACGCATAATTGCACCAAAAGGGTGACTAACTAATGCCCCAGCACTTTTAACGATCTTTACGTCGCCATTACGCAAATTCATAGCTTTAGGTAACAGCTCTACAAGTCGTGTATCCATACAAGATAACACAACGATGCGCTTATCAGGATACTTTGTTGTAATAAAAGGCTCATATTTCTTTTCTTGAACGAAATCTTCATTAAACTTAAGAATATCTTGTAACATTGTCATGAAAGATTGCTCCCTCCCTTACAGGAATTATTTTAGAGCAAAACTATAAATATGCAAATAATAATGACAATATTCACGCAATTTTTTGCGAAAAAAAAAGAAGTTTAGTAATTTATTTAGCGAATCGAAATAATTAAATATCCGTAAAATCCGCCGGAAAATAATAAAAAACAGCTACTTACTGTAGCTGTTTTTCAACAAAATTAAAATTTTTCGTTTGGTTTTGGATCTACAGTTACTGAAGACTTAGAATCTAAACCAACTTGTAGGTAGTGGATGAAGAATGCCAAAGAGATTAATAAAACGGCACTAAAGCCTAGTACAGTCGTTACGAACATAATAAAAGCCCCTCTCTACTAAAATAATCTACAATATTATCTAAAGTAATTATACAATAGGTTACTAGGAAAATCTAAGGAGAATTTATGACATCCACAACATACCTAGTTAAGACTAATATTAGTAGGGATAAATTACTTGAATTGTCCAGTTGGTAATATGGAAAAGTGATTATTTTTACCTAATAGTAGTGGTGTGATGTACTGAGCTTTGTGCATATCGTCTGCTGAAATAATTAATTTAAAATTACCTTGTCCGTGCTTAGCCACGACGTTTTTTGTACCGAAAGCGTAGCGGCAGGTATAGAAGTCTCCATCTTCAGTTGGTGAAAGAAGTTCTTTGTGCCAGCACAAAGCCGAGTGATGCAATTATGCCAAGGCATAATTGATTGCATATGGGAAGAAATCAAATGAGTCTTTCGGAGCGTTTTCATAGCGGGTGCGAAAAAAGAATTTTGTCGGATAAATCAACGTTAAATTGTTTTATACCATTTTTATGTTATATTTTAGTAATTATTTGAGGTGGTTTTTCATGTTCAGTCGAATTACTTATATGAATGTGTAGATTTTTTTGGATATTTAATCCTGATTTTATGACTAATCAAGCGTTTTTTAGTAATTTTGTGTCGAAGAATAATAACAAATTCTTAACTTTTTTCAAATAAAGACAATTTAGTGTATTATTCTTAATTCGATATAATCAAATATGGTCGAAAGGTGAATAAAAAGTATTTATTTCATCGAAAAAAATGTGAAATACATTTATACTATATTAAAATTATGGAAAAAAGGACGAAATAAAGCTTAATAGGAGATTTGGAGGTTCTAGAATGGATATATCGTCGATTGTAGGGTTAATACTTGCGCTAGTAGCGCTATTAACAGGAATGGTGCTAAAGGGTGTAAGTTTAAGTGCGTTTTATAACCCGGCTGCCATTTTAATTATCATCTTCGGTACAATTTCCGCGGTAACAATTGCCTTCCCCATGAAGGAGTTAAAGCGTGTACCAAAGCTATTTAAAATTCTATTTAAAGAAACAAAATTAGCGGATGATATTGAGATTATTAAGATGTTCTCACAATGGGCTGATTTAGCTCGCCGTGAAGGTCTATTAGCGCTTGAAAGTAAAGCTTCTGAGATTGAAGACCCATTTTTGAAAAATGGACTTACATTAGCAATTGATGGTCAGAATGCTGACTATATTCGTGATGTCCTAACGGAAGAAGTCGAAGCGATGGAAGAACGTCATGCTAGTGGTTCTGCAATCTTTACACAAGCTGGTACATATGCCCCGACTTTAGGGGTACTTGGTGCGGTAGTAGGGTTAATCGCCGCATTAGCAGATATGAATGACATAGAAAAGCTAGGACATGCTATTTCAGCTGCTTTCATGGCTACATTATTAGGTATTTTTACAGGTTATGTTTTATGGCATCCGTTTGCGAATAAATTAAAACGTAAATCAGCTATCGAAGTTAAGCAAAAAAGAATGATGATTGAAGGCATCCTTTCTGTCTTAGAGGGGGAGGCTCCACGTGTTATTGAACAAAAATTATCTTCTTACTTAACAATGGAAGAACGTCGTCAAATTTCTGATGAAAGCGGGGCGGGCGGCCTTGGCAAAGAAAGCTAAGAAAAAAAAGCATGATGAACATATCGATGAGTCTTGGCTAGTTCCATATGCAGATATTTTAACGCTGCTCTTAGCTGTATTTATCATATTGTTTGCATCCAGTTCAGTAGACCAAGAAAAGCTAGAGAGAATGTCAGCGGTGTTTAATCAAGTATTTGATGGTGGAACAAGCTTTTTAGATCAGCCTTCACCGATACAAAGTCCAAATGCGGATAGTGACCAAACACCACAAACGCAACAAAATTCAGCTTACTTGAAGGATCAGCAGGAGTTAGCTCAAATTAAAGATAGTGTTGATAATTTCATTGCTGTTCATGAGATGGAAGGTCAATTCGCAACAGCGATGACTGATGAAGGGTTACTTGTTACAATTCGTGATAGTATCCTGTTTGATTCTGGAAAAGCGGACATTAAACCAGAGTATAAGACAATAGCAAAAGAGCTTGCAAATGTGTTGGTATCTAATCCACCACGTAGTATTGTTATTACTGGTCATACGGATAATGTTCCAGCTGGACCAAACTTCTCTTCTAACTTACAGCTCTCGGCGTTACGTGCAGTGAACTTCGCAGAAATTTTATTGCAGAGTAACTCGAAGTTAGATGGTCGAAACTTTAGTACACAAGGTTTCGGTGAGAACCGTGCCGTTGCACCAAATGATACTAAAGAAGGACGTGCGAAAAATCGTCGTGTAGAAGTGTTAATACAACCACTTGTAACTGAGGATGGTTCTGCCGTAAAAAGTACAAAATAGAAAAAAGCTATTAGCAAACGGCTTTGGTGCCTTTATTGCTAATAGCTTTTTGTTTACAAACCTCTACTTATTTGCGTAAAGCGCCTAATTCAGCAACGATAGCTTGCATCTCGCTCGGACTAAATGTATCACGCTTCATGATCATTTCGTATAAATAGACTAGGTCTTCGTAATTAGCTTCATCGAAATTTTCCGATTTCATCGCATCAACATTAACCATGCGAAGCTTGTCTTTCATTTGATCAATCATATAAATAACGTTTTCTTTTGACGGTACTGATAAATCCATTATTTAAACCTACCTTTCGTAATCCTCGAAAATATCATTTCATTGAATAAAAAAAATGTCAACACTGTATTTCGTCATTGCTTTAAAAATAGACTGTTATTGGGTAGAATAAGGGCAGTGAGTAGTTTAACTTCTGTCGGCAGGTGTTCAAACATCCGCTTAAATAGAGGAGCTCAGTCTAAGAACGCCGCGTCCAGTGACAATTTATCTGTGCGAAAGTGAAGCGACCGCAACAACAACAAAACACGCGACCGAGTGACCAACATCATACTATAGTTGTCGCTACGCTCTGCCGCTACGCTTTCGGGCAAAAAAACATCTGCTGCTGCCGTAACGCTTTTGCAAAAAAACATCTGCGCTGCGGCTACGCTTTCGCGCAAAAAAACATCTGCTGGCCAAAAGCCTTTGGACGTAATTATGCCGAGGCATAATTGATTTATTATTCTAAAAAACAAATACAATTACTAAAGCAGGGGGTATTTAATATGGGACAAAGTAAATTATTAGCATCTATCGTAGTTGGTGCCACAGTTGGTGCTGCGTTAAGTATGTTGGACCGTACAACGCGTGAAAAAACAATAGCTTCAACGAAAAAGATGAAAGAAGCAATATCGTATTATGCAACCAACCGAGAGGAATTACAAGTTCTAGTTGAGGAAAAAGTATTGGCCACTAAAGTGCTATGTGAAAGTGTTTCAGAAAATGTCAACTCAATTATTGATAAAGTTGATGAGTTTAAAGAATTACCTTCCACGATCGAAGGCATGATTAAAGACACGAAATCAGCCTTTTCTTTACCTAATAAAGAATAGTTGTCGTACAGGAGGGAATTTGTATGGAGAAGAAAAAAGCTTCGATACATTCAGCTGTCGGTGTGGTGAAATCATTTGTCTCACCAGACGAAGATACTGTAGATGTGATGACATCAAGAGGCTTTATGCAAGATTTAATACTACGCTTACGACGAGCAGAAATATCAGCTCTTGCAGCGCAATTGGCTTATTTCTTTTTACTGTCTTTTTTCCCGTTACTAATTTTTCTAGTTACATTACTACCATATTTGAATTTAAAGTCGACGCAAGTGTATTCATTTCTAGTGAATATAATGCCGGACGAAGTATATAGGCTTATTGAAAGTACATTAGATGAAATTTTAACAAGCCGAAATAGTAGTTTATTATCTGTCGGGGTACTCGGTACAATTTGGTCTGCCTCTAAAGGAATTAATGCATTGATTAGAGCCTTGAATAAGGCTTATGATACAGAAACTAGGGCGAGTCTATTAGATCGAGGGTTATCCCTTGTTTTCACCTTAGTATTTGTCGTTGTTATTGCTGTCGTTCTACTGTTACCGGTTTTTGGGCAACAGGTGGGGCATTTCTTATTTTCGATCGTTGGCATTGAGGAGCAGTTTGAAATAATCTGGCATAGAACGCGCTGGTCAATACCACCTCTACTTATTTTTATAGTTTTAATGGGGATATATAGATTTATTCCAAATACAATTCCTCGTTTGAAGTTAAAGGGAGTTTGGCCAGGTGCATTATTTTCAACTATTTCCTGGGTGGCAGTAACATATGCTTTCTCCTTTTATATTAATAATTTCGCGAATTATTCCGCTACATATGGCAGTATTGGTGGCGTTATTATTTTAATGCTTTGGTTATATTTCACGGGAATTATTTTAATTTTTGGTGGCATTTTAAATGCGACGATGCAGAAAAAAGTATTGCAAAAAGAACGTATGAAGCAGAAGACACTAGCAAATAGGTAGGAATATGACAAGAACAGCCTCGTATCACGCTTTGTGATACGAGGCTGTTTGTGTTTTAGGCGTTTTTATTAAGCATACGTAAGCCGTTTAAAATAACTAAAATAGTGCTTCCTTCATGTCCGATTACGCCAAGAGGTAAATCGACGACCTGTAAAAAGTTTGAAGCAATTAATAAAACGATAACGCCTATAGAGAAGAAAATGTTTTGTTTGATGATGCGTTGCATTTTACGTGATAAACGTACAGCATAGGCAATTTTTGATAAGTCATTTTTCATTAAAACGACATCTGCTGTTTCTAAAGCAACATCTGTTCCTTCGCCCATCGCAATTCCGGTAGTTGCAGTTGCTAATGCAGGTGCATCATTAATACCGTCACCGACCATCCCTACAAATTTATGTTCAGAAAGGAGTCGTTTCATCTCAGTCACTTTTGTTTCAGGGAGACATTCTGCAACGTATTCTGTCACGCCTGCTTCTTTGGCGATTACCTTTGCAGTCTTCTCGTTGTCGCCCGTTAGCATGACAACATCAATGCCTAGCTCTTTTAGTAATGCTATTGCTTTTTTTGCTTCACTACGAACTGTATCTTTTAGGGCTGCTAATGCGACAATGCCATCTTTGTCACGAATGAAAATAACACTTTTTCCTTCTGAGGCAAGGCTTTCTGCCGCGCCATTTGCAAATTCGATTGCCTCATCTAGACCCACAAAGTCTGGTTTCCCAACAAGATATTCGACCTCATTAACGTTACCTTTGATACCCCAACCTGGAATATCTTCAATCGTCGCTTGAGGAAACTGTGTGATACCTTCTTTTCTTGCGAATAAAGTAATTGCTTGTGCGAGTGGGTGGTTCGATTGTGCTTCAATACCTGCAAGGATTGTTATTGCATGCTCACGGTCTAATCCTTCTCGAACGATAAAATCAGTAACGGTTGGTTTACCTTGTGTTAAAGTACCTGTTTTATCTACTGCTAATGCACGTAATACACCTAAATGCTCTAAATGTAAGCCACCCTTGAATAATACACCGTGTTTAGCACCATTTGAAATTGCTGCAAGTGTTGCCGGCATAATGGATGCCACAAGTGCGCATGGAGAAGCAACTACTAGGAGTACCATTGCACGATAGAAAGTTGTTGTCCAGTCCCAACCGAGAACGAAGTGAGGTAGAAACATCATAATGGCGACGGCGAGTAACGCAATTTTCACATAAGTACCTTCGAATTTTTCTATAAACTGTTGAGATGGAGATTTTTCACTCTGAGCATTTTGTACAAGTTGGATAATTTTTTGGAAAAGTGTTTCTGAATTTGGTTTTGTCATTTCCATCGTAATGGCGCCATTTAAGTTTACGGTACCTGCGAATACCTCGTCGCCTTCACGTTTTGCCACTGGGAGTGGTTCACCGCTTATTGCGGATTCATCGATAGAAGACTGTCCTTTGAAGATCATGCCGTCTGCTGGAATACGTTCACCAGGTTTTACGAGTAGGTGATCTCCAATTTGTAATGTAGAGATAGAAACTTTCATTGGTTCGAAGTTCCCTCGTACGAGCCAAGCTTCTTCGGGTTGTAAGTTCATGAGTGCAGAAATTTCACGATGACTTTTATTCATTGCGTATGTTTCCAGAGCGCCACTTACGGCAAAAATGAAAATTAGAATAGCGCCCTCTGTCCAATAACCGATTGCAGCTGAGCCAATTGCAGCTAATACCATTAATAGCTCAACATTAAGCTCTTTATTTTCAATGGTTTCCTCGATGCCTTCTTTTGCTTTAGCAAATCCGCCGACACAAAATGCAACTATATATAAAATAATAGAAGCTGTCGTTTGCCCGCTAGTATCTAAACGCCATGCAAGTAAAATAAAGAGACCTGCTATAAGGGCTGCAATTAATTCCGCATGCTCTTTTGTTTTCTCAATTAAATTATAATTTTCTCGTTTAGAGTGTTCCACTTTTATTCCCCCTTGATAATGAAAATCAATATCAAAACCCATATAAATCAATGTATATAAACAATATCTAATTGAAAATCGCTTTCGATTAGCTCCTTCTTAATTTAGAATTATTATAACAAAGGTATTTGGAAAAAGAAAGTAAGAAATTTGAAGGGACTTTTAAAGAGTAGGGAAAAAAGCAGGCCGGGATTGAGATGGAGACACTTTGAGGGTTTTTAAAATAATTTTTGAACATAAGAAAAGCACAGTTATTCATAGGAATATTCTGTGCTTCTCAAACTTGTGCAGGCTTATCACTATAAAGTGGGGCAGATTTCCGGTCTGGCTATGCGCTTTCCTAAGAGCGTCTAGTCTTCACTTCAATCAACTGACATACGTTTTAATCAATGTCATACCTAACTTTTGGTGATGAGCCATAAATTATTAAGTTATAAATCGTTTTTGCAGTATAGCTGATGCTATGTGTACACCACAGCTTAAAAACTATGGTTACTATTCAACGCAATTAGAATACTCGTTCTGCGTGTAGGGCAAGTTTTTCTAGGGATGATTTGTCTACATCTGCGTGTAATGAGTTACCGTGAGAGTCCATTGTTACAACAGCCGTGAACTTCTCAACGTTTAAATGCCACATTGCTTCTGGGATACCGAATTCCATTAGGTCAACGCCTTCAACACCTTTAATGCAGTCTGCGTAGTATTGTGCAGCACCACCGATTGCATTTAAGTAAACGCCACCGTGCTCTTCTAAGGCAGCAAGTGTTTTTGGTCCCATACCGCCTTTACCAATTACAGCGCGGATACCGAATTTTTTCATGATGTCACCTTGGTATGGCTCCTCACGAATAGAAGTAGTTGGACCAGCTGCTTTAACTGTCCAGTTGCCTTCTTCGTCTTTTGCCATTACAGGGCCACAGTGATAAATAACTTGTCCATTTAGATCAACTGGAGCATCATGGCTCATTAAGTGATGGTGAATTGCGTCACGGCCAGTATACATACGACCCGTAATTGAAACAACGTCACCAACTTTTAGAGCTCGAATTTGTTCTTCAGTAATTGGTGCAGTAAGTTCTACTACATCTGTAGTAGTATCTTCTGTTGTTGCTGCAACTTCATCTTCTTTAAAAGTAATTTTTTCGCCTTCTTGGTAATGCCAGTTAATAATTTCACCAGTTTGAGGATTGATGTCCACAGCCATACGACGGTATGCCCAGCAGTTATAAGCTACAGATACGTAGAATGATGCAGGGATACGGTGCATGACACCAATTTTACAGCCAAGTAATGTTGCTTCACCACCGAAGCCCATTGTACCGATACCGAATGTGTTCGCAGTTTTCACTACATATTCTTCTAATTTAGCAAGATCAGGATTTGGATTTGTATCTTCTACATGACGGAATAACTGTTCTTTTGCTAAGTCGTAGCCAGAAGAGCGGTCGCCGCCGATACCTACACCGATGAAGCCAGCTGAACAGCCTTGTCCTTGTGCTTGGTATACTGAGTGAATAATACATTTACGGATACCATCTAAATCACGACCAGCGCGGCCAAGACCTTCAAGCTCACATGGTAGGCTGTATTGAATGTTTTTGTTTTCACAGCCGCCACCTTTAAGGATTAACTTAATTGTAATATAGTCTTTTTCCCATTGTTCAAATTTCATAACAGGAAGACCATCACCAAGGTTATTACCGCTGTTTGCGCCTGTTAATGAATCAACCGCATTTGGACGTAATTTTGCATCTGCAGTAGTATCATTAATAGCTTTTTTAATAGCTTCTTTAATTTCTAATTGGTTTACACCAACAGGCGTATAAATTTTGAATGTTGGTAGACCAGTATCTTGACAGATTGGTGATACATTATCTTCTGCCATAATAATATTATTTGAGATTGTGTCTAAGCTCATTGCAGCACGAGTACCAGCATTCTCAGCTTCTTTAGCTTTCTTAATTGCACGACGTACGTCTTTTGGTAGATTAGTAGATGTTTCAGTAATTAAATCGTAAAGACTTTTCTCCAAATTTTGGATATTCATTTAGTGTTGCCCCCCATAGAAAATTTGATTATTTCCACGATACATTATACTCTTTTCAACTAATGAAAAAAAGAGTTCAACTCATTGTGGTCGGAATTAAAGGTCTATTCTCAAAAAGAGGTAATTTAAATGTGAAATTATGTATCTATGCTGTGCTGATCAAATCCCCATAAAGATTGTTAATAAAGAACGTTCGTTCTATAATGAATTTAAAATTTCCTTTAGGAGGTAATATTATGAAGTTACTTAATTTACCTGAAGTATTTGAACAATATCGGACAATAATAGAAGAAACACTACAGCCTACTGTATTTATTGACACGGAAGAACGAAAAACATCTTTATTTGAAAGTAAGTTCGCGGGGGATCCGTATTTTCCTCTTTCAATGGAATATCCGAAAAGTCCTGAGGGGCAACCATTAAAATTACTAGCACAAATTAATTTTGCAAATGTATCTAAGCATTTACCGAATTTCCCTGAAGAGGGGATTTTACAGTTTTTTATTGATGGCTATGATGATGTATTAGGGATGGACTTTGACAATGGCCAAAATCAGGAGGGCTTCCGTGTCATTTTCCACGAACATATTGTCAGTGATGAGTCACAGTTAGTACAAGACTTCTCATTTGTTGAAGTGAAAGAGGAAGAATTATACTTTCCAGTGGAAAAAGAAATGGCATTGTCCTTTAAAGCGGGCTATGAACCATTATCGGCAAACGATTTTAGAAGTGAAAAACTCTATGCAAAGATACTTACTAATATAGAAGACAATGATAATTTAGTAGACTCATTTTTTGACACATTGAATAGTACGGGTCATAAAATTGGTGGATACCCATTCTTTACCCAAGAAGATCCAAGAGCATATGGCGACTATAAAGATTCAACAATTTTGTTGCTTCAGATTGATAGTGTAGGCGAACATATTGTGTGGGGGGATGACGGGGTTGGAAATTTCTTCATCACTGAAGATGACCTTAAACGAAAGGATTTTAGTAAAGTTCTATATAATTGGGATTGCTATTAACCGGAAATGGAACAGAAAAAAGCAAGTGGATATAGCACATCCGCTTGCTTTTATTGTCTTTTTTGCAATTCTTTTTCTGTATGAAAGTGAAGAGTTAGTTATAAAAGACTTTCTGATGTTAAGCTATCGGCGGATGTCACGGATTTTGATAATCGGACGCAATTACGCCAAGTTGAAATTGATTAGTTGTTATTGTTCACGAGCATTAAATTGCTCCATTTTGTCTTCTAAATCATCCATCATTTGAATTAAACGATCGATATCCTCTAATTCAGTTGTTTCAGGATCTATTGCATCTAAAACTTCTAAAAACATTTCAAGACGCTCTTTTAAGTAGTTCATTTGCTGTTTTTTATCAGTGATTGGATTTGACATACATACACCTCATTTCATCCCCTTCATCTTAGCTGATTTGGGACTAAATTTCAATGTTTAGGTAAACACCTAGGACTTAGCGATTATTTTGCGAAAACCAATAGACTGAATATTTACAATACTGAAGGCGTGTGTTAAATTAATATTAAGAAAAAGTAAAGGAGCTGATTTCAAAAATCAAAAAAACTCTAACTCGAAAAGGAGGGAGTTTAAACAAGTACTCGGCCGATGTAAAAGCCGAAATTCGTGTTTATACAATTAAATGGAGATACGTGTTAGTTAGGCCTTAGCGTAAAATCACATGTGGTGAGCGCTAAGGCTTTTTGCTATGCCGTTATTTGGAAAAATGACTTGATGTTGGAGGAAACGATGACATACTTCTCAGATTACAGCAAAAAAAGGTTTGCCATTCTAGTGTTAATTGTATCTATTTCTGGCTTTTCACAAGGGATGCTATTACCGCTAATTTCAATTATTTTTGAACGTGATGGAGTATCCTCTGCGTTGAATGGATTGAACGCAACAGGTCTATACATAGGAACTTTATTAATCTCACCGTTTATCGAGCAGCCATTACGAAAATGGGGCTACAAAACCATTATTTTAATAGGCGGTGCACTTGTCTTCACTTCACTGCTCGCATTTCCCTTATGGAAGAGTGTGACTTTTTGGTTTACCCTCCGCTTACTCATTGGGATTGGGGATCATGCATTACATTTTGCAACACAGACGTGGATTACAAGCACTACAGATCATAAAAGCTTAGGAAAAGGTATGGCCATTTACGGCTTGTCCTTTAGTACAGGTTTTGCGGTTGGTCCTTTGATGGTGAAGCTTATACAAGTTTCAGAAGCATTACCGTTTATTGTGTCCTCGATTATGTGCTTATTAGCATGGGCTTTTGTCTTCCTTTTACAAAATGAAAAACCAGAGAGATTAACGGGAGACTTGCATGCAAGGGGGTGGCATCGTTATAAAATGGCTATTGCATTCGCGTGGCTTGCATTTTTAGGGCCATTTGTTTATGGGTTTTTAGAATCTTCTTTAAATGCCTTGTTCCCAGTTTATGCGTTACGAAAAGGTTTCGACGTGGATATGATTCCTATTATTTTATCAGTCTTTACATTTGGTGGGATTTTGACACAAGTACCACTTGGAGCTATAGGGGATAAAGTAGGACGACGCAATGTCTTGCTGATAGGTTCATTTGGAGGGGCTGTTATTTTTGGCATTGCAAGTTTTGTAGAGCATTCACAAATCGCAGTAGCTGTAGCATTTTTCTTTACAGGTACATTAGTCGGTTCGATGTTTTCATTAGGTATTACTTTTATGGCTGACTTAACACCAAAGGAGTTACTACCAACAGGAAATCTGTTTTGCGGTATTGCTCTAAGTATCGGTAGTTTAACAGGACCATTTTTAGGAGGCATTTATTTAGAATATGTAAATTACAGCTTCCTTTTATTAGTGGCGATGCTTTTGCTAGCTATAGCCATTGTTTTATTAGTATTTGGGCGAAATAAAAATAAGCGACCAGTGTCAATGTAGGGGGATCGTTTTTCCTTGAAGCGGAAAAAAGTAAGCAGCCCGGAGACTTTTGAGTAGTATAATTTAGACAAAATAAAAGAGCGGGGCTCATCTTCCCGCTCATAAAACAAAAAAACGCCCAGCAAATCCGTGCTGTTATGGCGTTCTTTGCGTGACAAGGATGTTCCGTCCAAGTCACATAGGTTTGGCACCTAGAATGATATTATACAGACAAGTTAACATAAAATCAAATAATATTTGTAGATAACACTAACTCAATATAAAAGTTATCGATCCACCGTGCAGCTGTATGTTAAAGGGCGTCACTCATTTTTTGAGGACGCCCGTTTTCATTACTTATTTTTCAACACAAGCTTCGCCACGCACTCCACCTGTGCAGTTTGTGCAAACATATCCACTGGCTGAATATACTCCACATCATAAAACTTCGATAATTCGTTTAAATCCTTCGCTAAAGTTGATGGATTACACGATGTATAGACGAAGCGTTTCGGTTTTATCTTCAACACCGTGCGGATGAATTCTGGTGCTAGACCTGTGCGAGGTGGGTCAACTGTAATAACGTCTGGTGTAAACCCTTCTCTGCGCCATTTTGCTAGGACACTTTCTGCTGTGCCGACTGCGTATTTTGTATGCTTGAAGCCATGGTTTCGGGCATTTTTACGTGCATCCTGAATGCTTTCTGGAATAACATCCATCCCGCGAACTTCTTTTGCTTTGTCAGCCAGCCATAAGCCGATTGTTCCGACACCGCAGTAAGCATCAACAACTGTTTCTTTGCCTGTTAATGCGGCTGCTTTTTTTATTTCATCATAAAGATGAACCGTTTGTGTTGGATTCAGTTGGAAAAAGGCGCGAGCTGATAAATCAAAGGCTAATTCTCCAAGCTCCTCATGAATTGTTTCCTTGCCGTCAAGGACAATTGTTTCATCGCCAAAAATTAACGATGTTTTCTCACGGTTAATATTTTGGGCAATCGAAACAATACTTGGGTCGATTTTTTTAATACGTGCAATGAGTTCAGCTTGATGTGGAATTTCCTTGCGCGTTGTAACGAGCACGACTTGTGTTTCACCAGTACGAATTCCTGTACGTACAACAATCGTACGTACTAAGCCATCGAGTGTACGACCATCATAAATAGTAATATTTAGTTTTTGTAAAATTTTACGCGTTGCCACTGTGATTTTAGATGTAATCGGATGCTGAACAAGGCAATCATTGATGTTCAATAACTTGTTACTACCTTCTGCAAATAACCCCGCATAGACACGTTTACCCTCTTTACGTACTTGATACTGACTTTTGTTACGATAATTCCATGGATTATCCATCCCTAAAGTTTTGCGAACTTCAACTGTATTGGCTAAAGGTTTAGCGTAACGTTCTAATGCTTGAATAACGATATCCCGCTTTTCGATTAGCTGTTTTTTATATGTCATATGCTGAAGCTGGCAGCCGCCACATTCGTTATAAACTGGGCATGGTGCTTCCTGGCGATGTTTTGAAGCTTTGCGAATAGTAACTATTTCTGCTTCGGCAAAGTTTCGCTGTGTTTTAGTTACTTGTGCTGTAATTTCTTCACCAGGAATAGCGCCTTTTACGAATACAACATTACGCTTATAAAAGCCTACTCCTTCACCGTTAATACCAAGTCTTTTTATTGTTAGCGGAAATTTTTGTCCTACTTCCATTGTTGTTTGCTGCGTCAAGCGATCCACGTCCCTGTTCTTTTAATATCATCTCCCCATTATAACTAAGGAGTAGACGATTGCAAAGCGACAGGGGAATCTTCATATTCTAAAACTAAATCGTCAATGGATAAAAATGTATAGCCTTGTTTTTTTGCATCGGCAATAAACCTTGGGAGAGCTTCTGCATTATCTTGTGCAACTGTATGCATTAAAATAACAGCGCCAGGGTGAAGCTGTTCCATTAATGCATTATACGCATAATCTGCACCACGACGGACATCCCTTTCCCAATCCTTAAAGGCAACAGACCAGAAAATATGACGGTAGCCCTCAGTATTTGCTACCTCTAATAATTTCGCATTAAATGTACCTTCAGGTGGTCGGAAGTATGTTGTACGCTTTATACCAGTCAATCCCCGGAGTTTATCGTCAAATTTTTTCCATTCTGTACGCATAGCATCTGGCGTTAATCTCGCCATATTTGGATGTCCATATGAATGGTTGCCGATTGTGTGGCCATCTTTAATCATGCGTTTCACTATATCGGGGGCACTTTCTAAATAATGACCAGTTAAAAAGAAGGTGGCTGGTGCTTTTTCCTTCTTCAATGTATCCAAAATGCTTTCTGTAAACCCATTTTCATATCCGTTATCAAAGGTTAAATACGCAACTTTTTTATCAGGCTTACCTTTATAAATAGCACCATATTTCTCAAGTAGCTGATCAAGCTGTGCGCCAGCCTCAGCTGGTTCACCGTTTTTTGCTTTCTTTAATCCCCAATGGTATTCATCGGAGCCAGAAGCTGAAAATGGATTAAAGCTAATCGCTGCGGCAATAATAAAAGTAGCGATGACCGCACCTACAATATGCTGTTTCCACATATAAAAACGCATCCTTTCTTTTTCATTAGAATGCGTATTTTTAAAAAAATTATCCTATTTTATTTAATGCGATAAATATTGAAGAGGAAATACCGATGCAAAACTGGAGCATACCCACAGAGCAATACCTTCGAAAAATGTTATAATGGTCAGTAGTGAGGTGTTTGAAATGCGTATTATTACGAAAATTGCACGTCAAAAAAACAACCCAGAACGTTATAATATATATTTGAACGAAGAATACGCTTTTCCTGTAGATGAGGCAATTCTCATTCAATTTGGATTAACGAAGGGAAAAGTACTTGAGGAATTTGATATTCAGGAAATTGCCTATGAGGATGAGATTCGAAAAGCCTTTAATAAAGGGTTAAATTTTTTGTCTTATCAAATGCGTAGTGAGCATGAGGTCAAGAAAAAGCTTCTCTCGTTAGAATTTGGGGAAGCGGTTATTTTAGAAGCTATTCAAAAGCTTAAATCATACGGCTTTTTAAATGATGAAACTTACTCGAAGGCGTTACTCGATACGAAAAAAGCTACGATGAAAAAGGGTCCTAAGGCAATTAGGCAAGACCTTATGAAAAAAGGAATTGATAAAAGCTTACAGGATGAGGTTCTTGCTACGTACAGTCATGCGGAACAGGTAAAGCTTGCCACACAATTGGCTGAGAAGGTCATTCGATCGGAAAAAAAGAAAACACCAACACAAATAAAAGCTAAAATTCAAGATTTTTTAATGCGAAAAGGTTATTCTTTTAGTGTTGTAGATGATGTGCTCAGTCAAATAGAGATTGAGCAAGATGAAGATGAATGGCAACAGCTACTTGATGGACAAGGCGAAAAAGTTTGGAAAAAGTATTCATCGAAGTATACTGGCTATGAATTAAAAATGAAAATAAAGCAGGCTCTCTATCAAAAGGGGTTTCCTATAGAGGTAATAGATCGTTTTATAGAAGAGAAGGAGAATGAGGAATGAACGAAAAAAATTATGCTGCAATGTCAGAGCACGAATTACGTGAGGAAATAGCAATGATAAAGGAAAAGGCACGTAAGGCGGAACAGCTAGGTATCATTAATGAATTCGCAGTATATGAGCGTAAGGCATTAATGGCGGCTGCTTATTTAGTAGATTTGGATACAATAATTCCTGGAGAAATGTATCGTATTGACGGCTCTGAAAATGAATTTTTTCAAGTGGATTATTTAAAAGGTCGCTTTGCTTGGGGACATCGCTTAGGGGGCGAAAAATATCAAGAGGCTTTACCTGTTTCCATGCTATCTCCTGTAAAGGTGGGCAAATAAATGGAAGAAAAAATTGAAAAACTAACTGCTGAATTACTTACAAAAAACCCGCAAATGTCAGTAGGACGTGCACGAGTATGGATTGAGCTTTTATGGAGTGATTTTGAATCGACTTCTGCAAAAGCAGGCTACTCCTATCGTGGTGCTGATTACACTGAAAATTTAGTGCGGCAATTAATTAATAGCTACGGCGATAAACTTCATGCATTTGCAGGACGCAATCCTAAATACGCACATTTACTCGATGCTAGTGATGATATAGTACAATAACAAAACCCTGACCAATATTTGGTCAGGGTTTGCTGATGTTTAATTACTTGCACCAACCTGTAATTTTTTTTGAAGTTTATCTTCGGTAAAAATCCAGCCTGTGTATGAAGTGATAATCTCATTGTCATCGTTTAAATGAGCGACAGCAACGAACGGATAGCGATTATCACTACGGTAACGCAGATCAATTAATCTTACTTCGGTTAAGCCATTATCGAGTTCTGAAATTTCCCAGCGATACAATGGTGAGAATGACACGAAAGCAGCGAGATTGCGATCTTTCAATGCTATTTCGATAAGAGGCGTTTTCGGTAAAGGTTTTATTTCGAATTTATCATAAATATTAACAGTTCGCCCATAAGCGCGCCCAACGTAATAATGCGTTTTGGATTTTGCTGCAATTCGCCAGTGGAAGAATCGCATTGTAGGGGCTACAATGACATACTCTTCATCCTGTATGGTTTTATGCACAGCGTTCTTTACAGCTTTTTGGACTGTAAAGCGTAAAAGATAGTAAACGATAATAATGAGATACATAATACTAAATGTCCAAACCGGATTTGCACCAAATGCCCAAAGTAAAATGCCAAGGCAATGTAGTGTAAAAATAATTGGATCAAACGTATTAATAACACCAAGTGCAACCCATCTTCTAGAGAATGGTCGAAGTGCTTGTGTACCATAAGCGTTGAAAATATCAACAAAGACATGAAGTGCTACAGCTAAAAATGTCCAAAGCCATAAATGAAACACATTTGCGTCTTGAATAATAAGTGCTAAAACCGCTGTAATTAATATGGGCCAAAGAGCTACTGCTGGTAGTGAATGTGTAATTCCTCGATGATGTCGAATATAAACGGCATTGTTGCGTAGTTTTAACACTGTATCGACATCAGGTGCCTGTGAGCCAATAATTGTACCTGCCATTACTGCGGTAAAGGTCATTGAATGATCTGCTACAACGGGGTCGACTAATGCAAGACCTCCGAGGGCAATACCCATAACGAAATGTGTGCCTGAATCCAAAAATATCCACTCCTTGTATGCAACAAAAAAGAGTACAATTACATACATGTATATTTCAATCATCCGTAATACGTGATATTTACAATTAAGAAAGTTGTTTTAAAGCATGAAGAATTATGACGTTTTTTGTCGTTTTTGACAGATAATCTTTTCTTAATTGTATACTCTTTTTACCATAAATAAAATCGTAAAGACGCAGGAGGTCACTGTGAATTATCCATATGTAACAGAATTTCGACAATCTTTAGTTGAATGGTTTAATGTTGAGAAACGTGATTTACCTTGGAGACATACTACGGACCCTTATAAAATCTGGGTATCGGAAGTGATGCTCCAGCAAACACGTGTCGACACAGTTATTCCTTATTACAATCGTTTCATGGAAAGTTTTCCAACATTAGAATTACTCGCGGAAGCTCCGCAAGAATACTTATTGAAGCATTGGGAAGGCCTTGGCTATTACTCCCGTGCACGTAACTTACAAGCGGGGGTCCGTGAGGTATTAGAAAATTACGGTGGGATAGTACCCGATAATCGCCACGAGATTTCAACATTAAAAGGCGTAGGCCCATATACAGCTGGCGCTATTTTAAGTATTGCCTATAATAAGCCCGAACATGCAGTAGATGGCAATGTTATGCGCGTTTTAAGTCGTGTGCTTTCTATTCATGATGATATAGCAGTTCCAAAGACTAAAAAGGTTTTTGAAGCGGCTGTTGAAGAATTGATAGATCCCGAAAATGCATCGTCCTTCAATCAAGGCTTAATGGAGCTGGGTGCACTTATTTGTACGCCAACCTCACCAAAGTGTTTATTGTGTCCAGTTCGCGAATACTGTACCGCTTATAATGAAGGTGAGCCAGAAAAATTACCGATCAAATCTAAAAAAGTAAAGATGAAGCATATCTCATACGATGTGCTTGTATGCCAAGATGACGAAGGTCGATTTTTATTAGAACAGCGAGCAGCAGAAGGTTTACTTGCTAACCTATGGCAGTTTCCAATGCTTGAGCACGGTAAAGATTCAATAGAGACATTTATAAATGATTATGCTATGAATGTTCAATCGCAAGAAGATTTATTAGCATTTAAACATGTTTTTTCACATTTAACATGGCATATAAATAGCTATTTTATGAAATGCAATTCAGCAGTTAAGGGCGAATGGCTGACTCGAGAGCAAATTGAATTATTACCAATGCCCGTTCCAATGCTGAAAATTTGGCAAGAAATTAAGGGTTAATCAAGAAAATAAAATTTTATAAAAATTAATGAGCATAAAAGCATTCACCTCGGTACACAATAATGAGCGTGGAGGTGAATGAATAATGAAAAAGCAAAATAACAACCAAAATTTACAACCGAATAAAAACATGCAACGTCAAAGTCAAGAATTTGGTTATGAAACAGACGTTAATGAAGTGCAAAAGCAAAATGCTAAAGCAGAGCAAAAAAAAGCTCAAGCTTCAGGTAACTTCAATAAAACTAACCAAGATCTTGGTGAATAAAACTTTGTAATTGCATAATTGCATTTACCTCTTAGGAGCTGTCTAAAATCGAAAAGATTAATAAAGGCAGCTCCTTTTTAATTTTTCGGAAGCGAGGAAGAAAGGCTTTGATTCAGAAAAAAATCCAATTTGTATATAAACACAAGCAAAAAACTTCAATTGGATTGTTGTTATGATAAAATTCGCTTCAAATTAACGGAATTTCGTACAAATTTAAAAGAGCGCAGGGAAATTTGTGGTTTTCTAACTACACCTTTCGCGTACACATTGCTATAATATACTAGAGACTGCTAGATTTAGGTAGCATATAGACGAAAAGGTGGGCTTCAAAAATGGCAATACCGGTAGAAGGAGAAACGATACAAATACATAGTTATAAGCACAATGGCCGTATCCACCGTGTTTGGCAAGAAACAACGGTTTTAAAAGGGACGAAAAATATAATTATCGGTGCGAATGAACGGACACTTGTGACAGAATCCGATGGTCGTACTTGGCTAACGAGAGAGCCTTCTATTTGTTATTTCCATGCGGAGCACTGGTTTAATATCATTTGCATGCTACGTGAGGACGGTGTGTATTATTATTGTAATCTAAGCTCACCATTTGTTTTCGATAATAATGCCATTAAATATATTGACTATGATTTAGATATTAAAGTTTTCCCTGATATGTCTTATTCACTCTTAGATGAGGATGAATATGAGCTACATCGTAAGGAAATGTCTTATCCAGATGTCATAGATAAAATTTTAAAGCGCAATGTCGATAAATTAATTAGCTGGATTCAACAAAAAAGAGGACCCTTTGCACCTGATTTCATCGATGCCTGGACAAGTCGTTATAAGTTTCAGCTCGATATGCAAGCAGATGATTAGTTGCACCTATTAGTTTTACTAATGGGTGTTTTTTTATGCCTTAAACAATCGGATTGCAAAATAGTTAGTGCTAAAGCTAAATTAAATGTACTTAAAGCAAAATATTGCTATAATACGTTTGGACATTCAATTTGTGGATGTCTGTTTCTTTTTATGTGCTATTTACATAAGAGGGTTATTAATAAGGATGTGATAATAAATTGGGTAGTATTAAGCGTTATATGAAATTTGTAAAACCGTATACATGGGAAATTATTTTAACGATTCTAATTGGTATAGTGAAATTTGCGATTCCGTTATTTATTCCATTACTTATAAAAATTGTGTTAGATGATATTATCGATGCAAAAAGTCTAACGGATGCAGAGAAGACAAAGGAATTGTTTTATTGGTTAGGTGGTACTATCATTGTATTCTTTATTATTCGACCACCGATTGAGTATTACCGTCAATATTTCGCTCAAAATGTCAGTAACAAAGTGCTTTTCGATATTCGAAAACAAATATATGCACATTTACAGCGATTAAGTTTAAGATACTATGCTAATACAAGAGCTGGCGATGTTATTTCAAGAGTGATTAATGATGTGGAGCAAACAAAAAACTTTATCATGACAGGCTTGATGAATGTTTGGCTAGACCTTGCGACAATTGTTATTGCTATCGGTATTATGTTTGCCATGGATGTTAAGCTTACGCTAGTAGCATTAGTTGCGTTCCCATTTTATGCATTTAGTGTGAAGTACTTCTTTGGTAAACTTCGATCTTTAACACGGAAACGATCACAAGCACTTGCGGGTGTGCAAAGTTATTTACATGAACGTGTAGCTGGAATGAGTATTATTAAAAGCTTCACGCTAGAAAAGCATGAGCAAAAATTATTCGACGAAGCAAATGGTGAATTTTTAGAAAAGGCACTAGACCATACGAAATGGAATGCTAAATCCTTTGCGGTGGTAAATACCATCACGGATGTAGCACCTCTCCTAGTAATTGCTTATGCAGGATATCAGGTTATTAATGATTCTCTTTCAGTCGGGACGATGGTGGCCTTTATCGCTTATATCGAACGACTTTATGGTCCACTTCGTCGTCTTGTTAGTTCATCAACGATGTTAACACAGTCAATAGCATCAATGGATCGAATGTTTGAATTAATAGATGAACCTTTTGAAATAAAAAACAAGGCTAATGCGTTAGAGCTACCTCGAGTAAATGGTGAAGTCCGCTTTGACAATGTGAACTTTCAATATGAAGAAGATGGCTCACAAATTTTAAACAACATCAATTTCACGATTAACCCTGGAGAGACAGTTGCATTTGTAGGAATGAGTGGCGGAGGAAAATCAACTATTATTAGTTTGATCCCTCGCTTTTATGATACTACTAGTGGCGCGGTGCGTATTGATGGAAATGATGTACGAGACGTAACATTACATTCTTTACGCTCACAAATTGGAATCGTCCTACAGGATAATATTTTGTTCAGCGATTCGGTAAAAGAAAATATTTTAATGGGCAAGCCGGGTGCTTCTGATGAGGAGGTAATGGCTGCAGCAAAAGCGGCAAATGCACATGATTTTATTATGAGCTTGCCAAATGGCTATGACACAAAAGTCGGGGAGCGCGGTGTGAAGTTATCAGGTGGACAAAAGCAGCGAGTAGCAATCGCTCGTGTATTTTTAAAAAATCCGCCTATTTTAATACTGGATGAAGCAACTTCTGCGTTGGATTTGGAAAGTGAGGCACTTATTCAAGAATCATTGGATGTACTTGCACATGAACGCACAACTATTATAATTGCTCATCGACTGTCTACGATTACACATGCAGATAAAATTATTGTTATAGATCATGGACAATTAATTGAAAGTGGTACCCATGAGCAACTAATGCAAAAAGAGGGGACTTACTTTAATTTATTCCAGGTGCAGCATTTAGATTGATATACCACTTTATAATAGAAAAAATGTGGCTCCTATAACGTAGGGTTGATTTCCGTTCCGGCCAGGCGCTTTGTTGCTGTCGCTCCGCTTCCGCACAGCCGCTCACGCTTCGCTTTCGCGCAGAGTAGAGCTTCCTGGGGGCGTCCAATGAGCCGCTTCACTCGCGATGCATCTGAGGAGTCGCTTGGACTAACAAGTTTTTATATGCGAAAGCATAGCGTAATGTCATCCCAATTTTTTGATAATGAGTCAATAATTTAAAAATAGCGTTCCGTTTAAATATAAATGGACGCTATTTTTTTGTCTTATTTATAAAATATTATTGAATAATAAGGCATAATTAATATGGAACTCGAACGATGTAGAAAATCTTTGTTAATTGCAGAATAATTATGATTGAAAGAGCAATGTTTTTTGGTTAGAATTATCTGAAAATGGGGAATTGAGTGACAGTGAATGTAATTAAGTAAAAATATAGGTAGGATGGGGCGATTGATCATGAGAAAAAAGCTGCTAGAAATAAAAGGTTTAAAGACAACCTTTTTTACAGATGATGGACAAATTCCTGCCGTAGATAATATCGATTTTGCTGTTCATGAGGGAGAAATATTAGGGATTGTAGGGGAATCGGGAAGTGGAAAAAGTGTCACATCACTGTCCATTATGGGGTTAATACCATCGCCACCAGGAAAAATAACGGGTGGAGAAATACTATTAGATGGCAAAAACCTTGTCACATTATCTGATAAACAAATGCAAAAAATTCGGGGGAAGGATGTGGCGATGATTTTTCAGGAGCCTATGACATCCTTAAATCCTTTGTTTACAATTGGGGATCAGCTAAAGGAAGCGATTTTAATTCATCATCCAAAATGGTCTAAAAAGGAAGCATTTGCAAGGGCCATTGATATTATGAAACTAGTAGGTTTACCACGAGCTGAGGAATTATTAAAAGATTACCCACATCAACTATCGGGAGGGATGCGACAACGGGTCATGATTGCGATGGCACTTGTCTGTGATCCGAAGGTATTGATTGCTGATGAGCCGACTACTGCATTAGATGTTACGATTCAAGCTCAAATCTTGCAGCTTATGAAAAATTTAAATAAACGTTTAAATACAGCCGTATTATTAATTACACATGATTTAGGCGTTGTAGCAGAAACATGCGAGCGGGTTATTGTGATGTATGCAGGCCAAATTGTAGAGGAGGCACCTGTTCAGGAGATATTCGCTAATCCAAAGCATCCTTATACACAGGGGCTTATTAAATCAGTACCGGATATGCGTTATAAAAAGGATAATCTTTACTCTATACCAGGTAGTGTACCTAAGCCTGGTAGTATTCAGGAAGGTTGTCGTTTTGCAGCGCGTTGCGAATTTGCAATGGACCGCTGTGTACAAGAAACACCACCTTTATATGAAGCGGCAGAGCGGCATAAATCGAGATGTTTTTTACTAGAGAAACAGGAGGTGGAGCAACATGTCGAAAGTGTTATTGAAAGTTGATGGTTTGAAAAAGTATTTCCCTATTCGGAAGGGTGCCTTGAATACACAGGTTGGAGACGTAAAGGCAGTGGATGATGTTTCCTTTGAAGTTTTTGAAGGAGAAACATTAGGTATTGTTGGTGAATCAGGGTGTGGTAAATCAACGACTGGTCGACTTTTAATGCGATTGCTTGAGCCAACAGAGGGCGAGATTGAATTCGCAGGTAAAATGATTTCAGATTTTTCGAACAATGAAATGCGCAAAGCCCGTAGAGACATTCAAATGATTTTCCAAGATCCTTATGCTTCTCTTAATCCTAGGCATAATATTGGAAAAATATTGGAGGAGCCTCTTATTGTTCATGGGATGGGCAACGCGAAGGAACGGAAACAGAAGGTATTAGAGCTTCTCGAAATTGTTGGATTAAATGAATATCATGTGAAACGATATCCTCATCAATTTAGTGGTGGTCAAAGACAGCGTATCGGCATTGCCCGTGCTCTGATGACGAATCCACGTTTGATTATTGCGGACGAGCCCGTCTCTGCACTCGATGTATCAATACAGGCTCAAGTATTGAATTTATTGCAAAACTTACAAAAGGATTTAAAGCTAACTTATATTTTTATTTCCCACGATTTAGGAGTTGTACGCCATATTAGTAATCGTGTAGGTGTCATGTATTTAGGGAAATTAGTGGAGCTGACAGCAAGTGAGGATCTATATGCTGAGCCACTTCACCCATATACACAGGCATTGCTATCCTCGGTACCTGTTCCAGATCCTACGTTTGAACATGAACAGCTCATTATTTCTGGAGATATCCCAAGTGCTTCGAATCCGCCAAGCGGTTGCACTTTCCATACAAGATGTCCATTTAAAAAAGAAGAATGCTCTCAAGTAGTTCCAAAAATGCAAGAGGTGAAACCGGGTCATTATGTTGCGTGTCATCTATATGATGCACTTCAACATTCAATGATATAAAAAAACTTAGGGGGAAAATCAATGAAGAAAAAGAAGCTTTGGACTTTGGGTGTAATGCTTATCCTTGTTCTTTCGACGATGTTAGCAGCTTGTGGCGGCTCAGATACTAAGGATACGGGTAGTAAAGATACTTCAAGTGGTGGCGATAAAGCTAGCGGTGGTTCAAAAACATTAGTATATGGTCGTGGTGGTGATTCCACTGCTCTCGATCCAGCGACAGTAACAGAAGGTGAATCATTTAAAGTAACGGTTAACCTCTATGAGACTCTAATTAACTTTGGAGAGCAAGATGTGACATTGCAGCCAGGGCTGGCAAAATCTTGGGAGCCTTCAGAAGATGGATTAACGTATACGATGCAACTTGAAGAAGGGGTTAAGTTCCATGACGGTACTGATTTCAATGCTGAAGCAGTCGTGAAAAATTTTGAGCGCTGGAAAGCTGGTGGTGCTGAAAAATTCCCATACTACGCCTCTCAATTTACGGTAGATGACAAGCAAGTAATTGAGTCGATTACTGCTGATGGTGATTATAAAGTTATATTTAAATTATCTCAACCACAAGCAACATTCTTGAAAAATTTAGCGATGTCTCCATTTGCTATTGCTTCACCAACAGCTTTTGAAAAAGATGATGAGGCACTTAAAGATCATCCAGTAGGTACTGGTCCATTTAAATTTGTTGAGTGGAAACGAAATGATTCCATCACAATAGAGAAAAACCCAGATTACCGTATTGCAGATTTGCCGAAATTAGATAAAGTTATTTTCCGTTCTATTCCAGATAACTCCGCACGTTTCAATGCATTAACTAACAATGAAGTTGATGTAGTGGATGGTTTAAGTCCATCTGATAAAGCTTCAATCGAATCCAATACAGATTTACAACTAATCGAACGTCCATCTATGAATGTTGGTTATCTTGGATTAACAGTAACTCGTCCACCGTTCGATAACGTAAAAGTTCGTCAAGCAGTAAATTATGCAATCGATAAGCAAGCATTAGTAGATGCATTTTATGAAGGCTTAGGCGAGCCAGCGAAAAATCCAATGCCTCCATTAGTTGCAGGCTACAACGATGCCATTAAAGGCTATGAATATGATCCAGAAAAAGCAAAAGCATTATTAGCAGAGGCTGGCTATGATGGTAAAGAAATCGAACTATGGGCAATGCCTGTGCCACGTCCGTACATGCCTGATGGTCAAAAAATTGCGGAAGCCATTCAGAAAAATTTAGCAGATGTTGGTATGAAATCTAAAATAGTAACGTTTGAATGGGCTACGTATTTAGATAAGGCGGAAAAGGGAGATGCGGATGCGTTCTTACTTGGTTGGACAGGTGATAACGGTGATGCGGATAACTTCCTTTACACTTTATTAGACGGAGATAATATTCATTCTAACAACTATACATTCTATGACAACAAAGAAGTGCACAAACTATTAGTAGCAGCACAAACTGAAATGAATGAGGACAAGCGTAATGCCCTTTACAAGCAAGCACAAGAGATTATCTCTAAAGATGCACCATGGGTTCCACTTGCTCACTCTACTCCAATTTTAGCTGCTAATACTAAAGTTACAAACTATGTTGCACATCCGACAGGCTCTGACCGTTTAGAGTCAGTAGATATGAAGTAGGCTTATAGGGCTGTCTTGAACAGGTTTTAATTTTAGAGGGAATTATTATAAAGAATCTGCTTGCTTTCTGCGGGTAAGCCGTAGGAATCTAGCGGATTCTTTTTACAAGCTAGAGGTATTATTTCTGTATGAAAGACCAATCATCTAAACGATCCATTATGCCTCGGCATAATTGCGTCCGGAACCGTTTGGTGAAGGCTGACCCTTTCTACAGTATATGTAAAGACTTTAATGCTTTTCATCAAAGTATATTTTGAAAATAACAGAGGGGTGAAGAAAATGCTTCACTATATGGGAAGACGTTTATCTCAATTAATCCCAGTTTTGCTTGGAATGACTTTTATCGTTTTCATGTTAATTCGTGCAATTCCTGGTAATCCAGCACAAGTAATTTTAGGACAGCAGGCAACGAAAGAAGCGGTCGAAGCGTTAAACGCAAGTTTAGGATTAAATAAGCCATGGTATACACAATATTTTAGCTATTTAGGTGGCATTTTTCAGGGGGATTTAGGAATATCATTACGTACTAAATTGCCTGTATCAGAGGAAATTTTCCCGTATTTAGCGGCAACAGCTGAGCTAGCGCTATTTGCCATGATTATCGCAGTGATTGTTGGCGTGAATGCAGGCATTATTTCTGCATGGTTTCAAAATTCTTGGTTTGATTATGTGGCAATGGTAGTTGCATTAATCGGAGTATCTATACCCGTTTTCTGGCTCGGCTTAATGGAACAATGGGCTTTTAGTAATCAGCTTGGCTGGTTCCCGACGTCTGGGCGAGAAGATGTGCGAGATCCAATAACTACCATTACCCATTTTTATTTACTGGATACGTTAATACAAGGCCGCTTTGATCAATTTACTGAAGTATTAAAGCGATTAGTATTACCGGGCATAGCTCTTGCGACAATCCCAATGGCGATTATTGCAAGAATGACTAGGTCGTCTATGCTTGAAGTAATGCGCTCTGACTATGTACGCACCGCTAGAGCAAAAGGACAAAAAATGTTTATTGTTGTTTATAAGCATGCATTGAAAAATGCAATTATCCCAGTATTAACAGTAATCGGTTTGCAAACAGGGTTACTGCTAGGTGGTGCCATTTTAACAGAGACGATTTTCAGCTGGCCTGGAATAGGTCGTTATATTTATGATGCTATTGGCTTCCGAGACTATCCTGTTATTCAATCAGGTATTTTAGTAATTGCTTTTATTTTTATTATGATTAACTTAATTGTGGATTTACTATATACGGTGATTGATCCACGGATTAAATACAAATAGAGGGGAGAAGCAAAAATGACTGGAGCGATAAATATAAAAACAGAAGTAGCACCAAGTCGTGAACGAGCGGCGGGTCCTTGGAGAGAAGGCTGGCGTAGCTTTAAAAAGAGCAAAATCTCCCTAGTAGGTGCAGGCATTGTACTATTTTTTATTTTACTTGCTATATTTGGCTCGATGATTGCTCCTGAAGGTATGAATGAACAAAATCTTTCGAACCGTTTATTAGCACCATCGAGTGAGCATTGGTTTGGAACAGATGACTTTGGGCGGGATATTTTCTCAAGAGTTATACATGGAGCTAGTATTTCTTTGAAGGTAGGCTTTTTTTCAGTTATTCTATCTGTAATTGTAGGTAGTTTCCTTGGTATTATTGCGGGTTATTATGGAAGATGGATTGATACGATAATCTCGCGTATTTTTGATATTCTTTTAGCATTCCCAAGTATTTTACTAGCTATTGCGATAGTAGCAGTACTTGGACCATCATTACAAAATGCATTGCTTGCCATTGCCATTATTAACGTGCCGAATTTCGGGCGCTTAATTCGTTCGAAAGTATTGAGTGTTAAAGAAGAGGAATACATTGTAGCAGCAAAGGCCATCGGAATGCGTGATTCAAGAATTTTGTTCTCGCATATTTTGCCCAACTCGATGACGCCAATTATCGTACAAGGGACGTTAGCGATAGCGACAGCGATTATTGAAGCGGCAGCACTAGGCTTTCTTGGATTAGGAGCTCAAGCGCCAGCGCCAGAATGGGGTAAAATGCTAGCGGATTCCCGTATTTATTTAATAAAGGCTCCGTGGACGATGATTTTCCCGGGTCTAGCTATTATGTTAACGGTACTTGGTTTTAATCTAATGGGGGACGGCCTACGTGATGCGCTTGATCCGAAAATGAAAAGCTAATAAAAAAGGGCGAAGGGGTGGATATAATGCCAACCCTTCGCTCTTTTACATGCTTTAACTAAGCAATTATCCCGCCGGAGGCTTTACTTCTGTCAGCGGATGTCTTTTGTACTGAAAGCGTAGCGATAGGGACAGATGTTTAGGCGCCCGCTAAAAACACCACCTATGAAGATGGGAGACATTTACTTAAGAAGTTAAATAAACTCTTCTTCAAACTCCACATTGATCTCTTGGCCATGATGAGTTTGGTACGAAACGATGAGCGTATCTAAATGCTCTAGGTTTTCTTCGTAATCTAAAATACGCGATAAAATATAAAGCAAGTGATAGCTCGAGAATTCTGTATCGCCTTCTTCATGCGCATAACTAATCTGTTTAATGAATATTTCCATTAACTCATTACGCTGAACATAATCAATGTTTTTGCTCCACTCGGAATGTTCGGGCTTTAATTTCCCCGTATATTTTAATAGTAGCTGTTCATGATAAGTTAGCAGGAAATCAAGGCGCTCTTGAATCATTAAATGAAATTGCGTCGGTAGTTGGGCTAATTCGTTTTCATGATTATGAAGACGATGAAGCAGCTCTAAACTTTTCTTTGACGTTGTAATCATTTGGCGATAAACAACTAATTTACGTGCTTTTACATACTTTTTATTTTTTAAGTAATTACGCTCTTCCTTATAAAAATCATACAGTGTGTCAACTCGTTGCATACGAGATTTAAATTTGCTTAATGCTTCTTTTGTAGAAGTGTGCTCAGATGCCTGGCGAACAGCAAGTCGCGTCCATCGGATAATATCGTCCTGTAAAAAGTAAATTTTACGGAAAAGCTTTACTTCATATTTTGGTGGTAAGAAGAACAGATTGACAACAAATGCTGCTAACACCCCAACTAATATTGTAACAAAGCGGATAAGACCAAATGTAAGAAAGTCATCTCCTTGAAACTCCATAATAGCTACAACTGTAACGAGTGCTAGAGACAATGATTTTTCAAGTTTGAATTTTAACATGATACCGATCGCAACAATGACTGCAATGCCGATAGCTACTACATGGTGACTAAAAAGCAAGCCGAAAATAACCGCAATGGTAGCTCCTATAATATTGGCTTGTACTTGCTCAACAATTGTTTGATACGAACGATAAATAGATGGCTGAATCGCGAAGATCGCTGCAATTCCTGCGAAAACAGGTGAAGGTAGCTCTAGCAGTTCAGCAATAAATAGTGCCAACACGATGGCGACACCAGTTTTAAATACACGGGCACCTAATTTCATAGAAAATGGATGTCCTTTCTGTCTAAAATTTTAAGCTTCTTTACATTATAGAAGGAAGTGCTCATAAAATACATAGATTTGTATGTCATTTACAGAAAAAGACGACTCACAGGGGAGTCGTCTTTAAAAGTTAACCTTAGAAACGGTTCTATATTGCTATTCTCACTAAGCGTTTAGCCGTTACATTTTACAAATTACAATTGTGAAAATGCAATATCTACCGCTTTGATTGTTTCAAGAATATCGGCTTCTGTATGTTCTGTTGTTAAGAACCATGCTTCATATTTTGATGGCGCTAAATTAATGCCTTGTGCAAGCATTAATTTAAAGAAGCGACCAAAGATTTCACCGTCTGAGTTTTCAGCCTGCTCATAGTTTTCTACTGTCACATCTGTAAAGTAAATTGTAAGAGCTCCTTTCAGACGATTAACAGTAATTGTTACATCATGTTTTTTTGCTGCAGCCAAGATACCTTCCTCTAAAATGGCTCCAAGACGGTCCATTTCATCATAAATACCTGGAGTTTGTAATACTTCTAGGCAGGCAATACCAGCTTGCATGGATGCAGGGTTTCCTGCCATTGTGCCTGCTTGATAGGCAGGTCCAAGTGGAGCCACTGTATCCATAATTTCTTTACGACCGCCGTATGCACCGATTGGTAAACCACCGCCGATTACTTTACCAAGGGCAGTAAGGTCAGGTGTTAAGCCTAATAAGTTTTGAGCACCACCATAGTGGAAGCGGAAAGCAGTAATAACTTCATCGTAAATAGTTAATGCGCCTTTTTCCTTCGCTGTAGCATGCACTAATTCTAGGAAGCCAGGGTTTGGCTCTACAATACCGAAGTTACCAACGATCGGCTCTATTAAAATAGCGGCGATTTGATCGCCCCATTTCTCCATTGCTGCTGTAAATGCTTCAGGATTGTTAAATGGTACAGTTATTACTTCCTCGGCAGTAGAAGTTGTAACACCTGCTGAGTCAGGAGTACCTAATGTTGCAGGACCCGAACCAGCAGCTACTAGTACTAAGTCGAAGTGACCGTGGTAGCAACCAGCGAATTTCATAACTTTTGTACGGCCAGTATAGGCACGTGCAACACGAATTGTTGTCATGACAGCTTCTGTACCAGAGTTATTAAAGCGTACTTTATCCATAGATGGGATTGCTTCTTTTAGCATTTTAGCAAAAGTAACCTCGTATTCAGTTGGTGTCCCGAACAAAGTGCCGTTTTCAGCTGCGTTTGTAATCGCCTTGGCGATGTGTGGATGACCGTGACCAGTAACAATTGGACCGTAAGCTGCTAGATAGTCGATATAACGGTTGCCATCAACATCCCAAAAATAAGCACCTTTCCCACGAGCCATTGCAACAGGTGAACCTCCGCCAACTGCTTTATAAGAACGAGAAGGGCTATTTACACCACCAACGATATGCTGTAGCGCTTCTTTGTGTACTGCTTCAGATTTTGTGTGATTCATATATATTGCCTCCTAAATCTTTATACTTCATCTATTGTAGACCTATCGCTGTAAGAAATCCAAAGAAATTAAGGGATATGATTTGTTTTACTGTTTAGAGTAAAATAGAGCGTACAGAGGAGGAGATTGATATGTCTTTAATCGAAGGTAAAAAAGCACCTGATTTTTCCCTTATAAATGAAACAGGAGAAACAGTAAAGTTAGCGGATTACAAAGGACAAAATGTTATTTTATATTTTTATCCTAAAGATATGACACCAGGCTGTACGACGGAAGCTTGTGACTTCCGTGATAAGCATGAGGATTTTAGTAAATTAAATGCAGTTGTACTTGGCGTTAGTCCTGACGATGCAAAAAAACATACCAAATTTATAGATAAGCATGGATTACCATTCTCGCTATTAGTGGATGAGGATCATGCTGTGGCAGAAGCGTATGGCGTGTGGGTGTTAAAGAAGATGTATGGACGTGAATATATGGGGATAGAACGTTCGACATTTTTAATTGATACAGCAGGAAACCTAATTAAGGCTTGGCGTAAAGTACGTGTAAAAAATCATATTGAAGAAGTATATACATATTTAGCAGAATGGGAGGCGAAGCAATGAGAATTTATTTTACGTTTGAACCAAGACCGGATTTACGTGAGCCACTAGTAGCTGAATTTCCACAAGTTGATTTTATTTTTGAAAATGGCTTATCCAACGATGAGCTACAACAAGCGGATGTACTTGTCACATACGGTGAAGATTTAAATGATGAAAATATACAGTATGCAACAAAGGTTAAATGGATTTTCGTAGCTTCAGCGGGGATCGAAAAAATGCCAGCCGGGGCCATTATCGAACGAGGGATATTCGTTTCGAATGTGCGTGGCATTCATAAAACGCCAATGGCAGAATCGATGCTTGCCCATATTTTAGCGATTAAGCGTGCGTTGCCTTGGATGTATGAACAGCAGAAGAAAAGTGAATGGTCAAAGAAAGCGAAACAAACCGAGTTGCGGGATAGTACAGCACTTATTTTAGGACCTGGGGCTATTGGCTCGGAAGTAGGTCGCCTATTACAAGCTTTTGGTGTTGTGACAATTGGCTGTAACCGTACAGGGAACGAAGCGGCATCTATGAATGAGATGGTAAGCTTTGATCAATTAATTGAAGCATTACCGAAGGCTGATATTGTCATTTCAGTATTGCCTAAAACAGAGGAGACGACACATTTACTAAAAGAAGAACATTTTAAAGCGATGAAAAATGATGCCATTTTCATGAATTTTGGTCGTGGAAACTTAGTAGATGAAAAGGTGTTGGTGCATGCCATTCAAGTAGGTGAAATTGGTTATGTTGTTTTAGATGTATTTGAACAAGAGCCTTTAGCTGAGGATCACCCTTTATGGACTTTACCGAATGTCATTGTGTCTCCGCATATTTCGAGTCACTCTTCTCGTTATGTTGAACGCAGCTTAGAAATCTTTAAGCCAAGTTTAGAGAAGTGGTTACGCGGTGAAACAGATTTAGAAAATAGGATGGATTTATCAAGAGGTTATTGAATTAATCCAAATTAAACTGAAATGTGTATGAATGTTGACAGAAGTAAGAGTAATTCGATACACTAATTATAACAATTATAAATTAATAATCTTTATGGAAGAGGTGCATGACGATGTCTGAAACGCATTTACAGGATGCACTTGACACGTTAAAAACAACTGGTGTTCGTATTACTCCTCAGCGTCATGCTATTTTGGAATATTTAATTCAAACAATGGCACATCCAACTGCCGATGAAATTTATAAAGCACTTGAAGGGAAATTCCCAAATATGAGTGTAGCGACTGTTTATAATAATCTTCGCGTATTTCGTGAAGTTGGTCTAGTGAAAGAACTAACATTTGGTGATGCTTCAAGTCGCTTTGATTTCGTTACAAATGATCATTATCATATGATTTGTGAATGCTGTGGCAAAATAGTCGACTTCCATTATCCTGGTCTCGATGAAATTGAACATTTTGCATCACAAGTAACAGGCTTTGATGTGCATGCACATCGTTTAGAAATTTACGGCACTTGCCCATCGTGTAAAGATGCATCTGCAAAAGTACAATAAAAAATCCTAGCTCTTAAATGAGGGCTAGGATTTTTTTGTCTTATTATAAGATTGGTCGAACTCTTTTCCTTCTAGAGTTGGATCCAGTGTTAATGGTTCATTACAGTACATACACATATCTACACGACCTAATACTTTTGTATGCTTATGGCAATTAGGGCATTCTACTTGAACAGCTTTTGTTGAAAGCAGTCCAATCCATGCATAAACGACTGTACTACCAATAATACAAAGTACACCAAGGGTCATGAAAATTAATACTAGAATAGGATAGTTTTTAAAGAAGATTCCCCCATACATAACTACAAAGCCGATAAAAATAAGTGCTAATGCAAATGAACGGATTTTATTAATTTTACTTTTGTAAGGTTTCATTTATCATCTTGCCTCCCAATCTAAAATCTACTATAACATATAAGAACAAAGTATTTTAGCTTTGATAACGTGGAAAGAAGGAATACTTTTAGAGTATGTCGAATTTTTAACGAAATCAATTTCACATTGGTGTAATTGAATACGGTGAAAATCCGTGACATCCATTAAATGAAGTTAAAAAGTAACAAGCAAATAGAGGGGGACTGAACATGGAACAAGTTTTGCGTCCGATATATCAGGAACGTGCAAGTCAGTCGAATACGTTAGGCGTTATTTTAATGGAAAAACGCGAGGAAAAAAGTAATGTGACAGATACATTTGATACAATCTTACTTATTATTGTAAAGGAAGCAGAAAAGCCAGTTTTTTCGAAGCATTACTTATATGAAGGAAATAAAGTAGCTTTACATACTGTTACTGAGAAAATACTACGAAAATGGCTACTCATTGGCTCAAATAAAAAAGTGGTCGATTGGATTTTCTTTGGTAGAGTATTATTTGATCGTAATGAATTTCTTCATAAGTTAAAAATTGAATTACAGGAGTTTCCGTTTAGTGGTCGTAAAATCAAAACTGGTATTCAATTTTCAAAGTTAATTCGACGTTATTTAGAAGGAAAAGAATACTTTGATAAGGGTAGCTATCTCGATGCTTATAATCACGTAGTAGATTCATTACATCATTTAGGGCGTTTATCCATTATTGATAGTGGACTTTACCCTGAAGTAACTGTTTGGGCACAGGTGAAAAAAATAGAACCAGCGATTTATAAATTATACGAGGAGCTCGTTACAAGTAATGAGCCGATAGAAAAACGTTTAGAGCTATTATTTTTAGCAAGTGAGTTTTTAATACATTCACGTACTCGAGACGGCGCTCAACATATTTTAGAAGTAATGCAAACAAAAGAGACCTGGACAATTCAGGAATTGCACGATCATATTGAGCTCATGAACTACTCAGTAGATTTAGAAGTGTTTGTAGAATATTTAGTGGACAAAGGTTATATTCAAATTGAACCGATCGTTGCGAAAAGTGACATGATATTCCACCGTCATTATAAGGTAAATAAAGAAGCTCTAGAAATGGAGCAAGGACTGTAGTATGCTAGTTATCGAGGTATGAAAAATACCTCGATAATTTTTTATAAAAAGTTGTTGACTTTTAATTAATTGATATTGTATTATATTAATTGTCGCTAAGACATAACAAAACAACTCAATGAACGGAAAACTTCTTAAAAAAGTTGTTGACATGAAATGAGTTAAATGTTAATATAAAGAAGTCGCTGAAAACAACGACATCAACATGAACCTTGAAAACTGAACAAGCAAAACGTAATCAATAAAGTTTTTAGTAACTAACCTCGAGTTAGTGAACGAAACAAAATTTTGGACATCAAACATG
>NZ_JAQZSD010000161.1:0-1349 GCF_028674935.1 Lysinibacillus sp. CNPSo 3705
TATTTATACATACAATGGTTATCACCTTCTTTCATTTAATATAGAAGATAGTCAATAAGATAATCATGCTAGGCCAATTACATTTCATAAACAGTTTACTTGAAAGCACGGATACCTCTTTTAGTAATATGAAACCTTCATGATAGGGCTGTAAGATATGTTAAACTTAGTGGACAGCCCTATTAGAAACCTTCATTATTTTTAATGTTTGTTTTAAATTAATTTATGTATTAAACGGAATCTTCTTCTGCATCTTCAATGCCAAAAGCAATAGCTTCAAAATATGAAGTATTTGAAAAGGTGTTATGTCTACTGGAGCCTTTAGTAATTTCTTTTTGCTTATAGTGAGAGAGTACGTAATTATCTTGTAATCGATGTTGTGCATTTTGATTTTTAAGTAATTTTGTAATTTCTTTGCGTCTTTTATTGCGCTTTTTAGCTTCTTTAATGTACTTTAAATTTTCTTCTTCTAATAGAAGCTCTTCTTTAGTGAAAAATCCTTTTGTTATATAATAACCTAACATATCTAACAAAATGATCGTATTGCGAGTATGAGAGGTTATACTGAAATATATTTCTAGAGTGATCTCTTCACCTCGATAAATGATTCTCTCATTTTCTAAAAGTGATCGTATGTATTGAACTCTGTCCTCTATCGGAAGATCTAAATTCAATTCAATGACCGTATTCGGTAATTGTAATTTCATATGTATTCTCCTTCTACTTATTAGGTTGGCTAGTGTATATGTAAATCCACTTTTTTCGCCCAAACCACTTTACCGTTTATTTTTTACATTTCTTACATTGTGAGTGGAAAAGATCTTTGCTACTGCTATTTAAACTAAAAAACTCATCGGTAGCAGGGAGTATATCTTTACATTTACTACATCTTTTTGTTTTTAAATGTAATGTATTTATATAGGTAACTTTTCTCCATTGTCTATCATTCTCTTGTTTTAGTCGCAAACAAATAGTATTAAATCTACTCCCTACTGTTTTAACAGGTATTCCTAAAATTTTCCCTATAGTATAATAAGAAAAGTCTTTAGCAATATAACTTAGTAATTTAATTTGGTCTTTATTTAAAGTTTTTTTAATTAATTCATCTAAATCAGCGAATAAACTAATGACATCTGTATTCATTTTTAAAGAATTAGTTGCACATACACCATGATTGAAATTGGTATCGTCAATTGAGCCTCTATAAGTTAATAGTTCTTTAATAACTGTTACATCAGATAATACTAGTTGCTGATATTTTGTATCTTTACTTGTTTGATAAGCCATTGTGATATCTCCTTTTGTTTTTCCATAATATGCTTTTAACAATTATAATCCTAATGATAAAT
>NZ_JAQZSD010000162.1:0-1339 GCF_028674935.1 Lysinibacillus sp. CNPSo 3705
CTATACATATAATAGAAAGAACTCGATATTATAAGTTATTCAATCAGTAGTATTTCTTTATTCATAATAAAAGTTAATTTGATTTAACTGCGGATATCTATTGTAAATTTTTGTCTTTATACTATCAAGACCAATGCTAATAATCATTTCTGCTTGTTTATTAAGAGTAATACTCAATAACATTTGTTCTTTATTAAATGAAAATTCTAACGTACTTTGAGCAATTATTTCCCCGACAATTTCATTCCAAAAAGTTTTTAATTCAACTTCATCAATTGAAGAATCATATATACCAAATCGTTTTAAATCAAACTCGCTAAGAAGATTGCTCTCAGGATATTCTGATTGTGTATCTAATAAAAATTGTTTTGTTGTAGTTTTAATCTCTTCTTTTAAACGCTCATAATCCATAGCTGCATTGTAGCGAACCCGAATTAAAGGCAAACCACTAGTTTCAAAAATGTGATTTTTCACTATCCCATTTTGTTCAGCACGCTTACTATCATTATAATCACTATCTTTTTCAAAGCAGATGATCGGAAAGTAGGTTGTGGTATTTATAATCGCAAAATCTACATGTGCTTTAAATAAATATGACATTTCGTCGTTTGATAAAAACTCTTTTACTTTATCTAAATCAATAATCGCCTTTAAATCCATATTGGGAAATACAAGATGTTGCGGAAATGTTTCGATAAGAACTCTGTATAAATTGATTTCAGATTCATGATAGAATATTGGTCGATAAAATTTATTTTTATTTGCTTTAATGACCTGTCGTTCTATCTTCGGGTCAACCCAAGATTCAACTAATTCCTGAATCGTAGCATCAAATTTAATTTCCCCATTATGTTCTTCAATTAAGCCATTCTCCAGCAAAGGATTTAATTTCTTATTAAAGAAATGTGTGTCATTAATCTTTATTGTTTCTTTTATTAATGTCATTGAAAAATCAGGGGCATCTAATAATTTATAAATAGTAAAAAGAATTTGTTTTTGTAACTTATCGGTTTTTTTAAAATAGTAATCCTTCATTCGTTTTGGCCTTTGTTTTAATTCCTCAATTGCTTTACGAACGTCATTTAGATTGTTATTAATATGTTTATCATTTGGATCTAATTTTTCTCCTTTTAATAACAGTTCTAAAGCAGTTTCGTATTGCTTTTCATATATATATATTACGGCCAAATTATTTAAAACTGCTACATTTTCATTGTCTTTTGCTAAAAGTACAGTATAAAGTGTTTTTGCTAAATTTGTATCTCCGAATCTTTTTACTACGAAAGCTGTTTCAAAAGTTAAATTTTCATTTATATACTCTTTTTTTTCAGAAGAGGAA
>NZ_JAQZSD010000163.1:0-1281 GCF_028674935.1 Lysinibacillus sp. CNPSo 3705
AAACAATATATTGATGATGAACTGTGTATATATGGTGGATTGAGTTTAAGTTATCCAGATATTGAAATAAAATTCAAAGAGGTATTTTTCACTTCTCTACCTATGATGTGGAAAACAGATACAAAAGAAACCATTTTAAATATCCTTGAAGGAGAAGCTGAAAAAGAAATTAGCGAAAAGTTTCAAGTTGAGTATTTGCATTATATTTTTAAGTTTAATCCTGAAGATTATCCAAGTAATTTTGGATGTTTAAAAGCGGCGAAGAAAATAACATATAAAATTTTAAAACCATAATAATTTATCCCAGGTGAGATGAAGTATTCTCCAGTATATTTGCTAGTCTATGTGTGAATAAAAGATGATGAAACTCATGGTGATAGAAAAAATACTAATAATTCTAACAGGTGAAGTAGCAATGAAATGGATAAAATAACATTTTAAACAATGAGTAGGAATACGCTCAGAACACTAAAAAAACTGACAATATCACGCTTGATAAACTTTCAAAGGCTTATTCCAACTAGAACTGTGAGTTAGGAATAAGTCTTTTTTTGCATACAACCTTATACGAAAAATGGTAAGAAATATATTAACGTTGCACCTGATGGAACAATTCACAAAAACAGTGGACGTAGATGGAACCATAAATACAGCTTTCAAATTAACTGATTCACAGTACAAATATTTATTTGAGACAGGAGTTGTTAAATAGTGAGGTTAGTTAATACCTATCTCTCAGAACAAGAATTAAAGAAACAAGAGATTGAAGTAATTTGTAATTTATTTATGAAACAATATCCTGAAGAAATTGAAGTAAATAGCTATAAATATGATGATCGTAAATATTATGAAACTGATTTTGATTTAATTGAGATAGAATTTCAAAAGGAAAATATTCATAAAGAAATTGATAAGTTGATTAAAGTTCATGAAAAAGTTATTCAGACAATTGATCGAAAAGTAGAAATAATTGTTGCTAATGATGATACAGATGCGGAAATTCAAATATTTGAAAATGATTATAACAATGTATCTGGATTTGGATTGTTTATTACTAAGAGAAATATCCAAGAACTTGAACCCTACTATACTTCTGAAATTTGTAAAGCATATTTGAATTTTGAAAATGTTAGTTTCGGTGTTATATTCGAATAGTGTTAAACTTTACGTGCTAACTTTTATACTCTGAAAAGAGTAGTTAATTCAAGTATAATTTTTTAGAGGAGAAAGAGAAATGATAAATGAGTGGTATGAAGGAACGGAGTTAGAAAATAAAATTCC
>NZ_JAQZSD010000164.1:0-1240 GCF_028674935.1 Lysinibacillus sp. CNPSo 3705
ATTATTTTGACCATATTGTTCTTTTGTTATCATCTTTTATTAAAACTACTTCTGAAAAATCCCCATAATCTTTCTTTTCTAATGAAATGTTGAATTTATCAAAAGAATTTCCGAAATTTACCAACTTAGACTTAATACTAATATAGAGTACACCATCTTTTTGCCATATTTTCTCACCAGAATAAGAGGAACCACTTTCAGCAATACTTCCTTTAATTAAAATTTTCTCATCTCCTATATTAACCTCACTTATTGCAATACTTTCAGGGGATACCGTTGTCGTAAAAAAAATCATGGCTATACCTCCTACAGCTAAAATAATTATTATTAAGGTAATTATTAAGCCCTTTTTCATACAATCCCCACCTCGATTTCCCTAAATTTATAATTGTTATTATAGTTTAATAGAGACTTAATTCCACTGAGTACTTTGTGAGGGTGATCCTGTTCCATTTGCATAATAGACTTTATACGTATGTGTAAAACCTAGTCCACTCACATATCCTGTTTAACTCTTAATACTATCTCTCAAAGTTGTAGGAGTTTTTATTGTTGAGCCTGCACTTAGTTAAACAGAAGAAACTGAATTCCATACATCTACAGCAAAGCTAGAGCAGTTGTTTAATGTTGACCAAGAATCTCCATTAGTTATTTTTGAATTTATTGTATCTAATTGAGCCTGTGTTAAATCCATAACCAGTATGTTCAGATTTATTTCCCCATGTCCCTACAGATATTAATTTATACACAAATAAACTAGATTATTAGATCATCAGCAAACGAAAGAGACGAGTGCAAATTATTTGAAAGACATACTCCCCCACGCGTCATCACGCGTGAAATCATTGTAGGTGAATACAAACGAGAACATAATTGAAATATTGTTATTGTAATAACTAAATACGTCAAGTAAGAACTTCTGTCTTAATGGAGGCAATCCCTTGGAATAATTACGTCCAGAATCGGCTTTGTACTTAGGTCTAAGCCCCCCTCCGAGATACTTCCGTAGCTAACGTTTGTCTAAATGAAGATAAAAAAATGCCTATCCGTCTTTTTGACGAGATAGATGTTGGTTTAAAATAAAGTTTAATTAAAACCGTGCTACAAATACTGATTTTACAATAGAAGAAACCCATACATATTGAAAAAAGATTAATCAAAATGGATGGATTTAATTTTGTGAAGGAGTTATTTTTTATAAAAAAGTTTGATTAAAACTCACTTAGAATTCTTACATCAA
>NZ_JAQZSD010000165.1:0-1230 GCF_028674935.1 Lysinibacillus sp. CNPSo 3705
ATCGAGGGCAATGGAACTTGAAAAAGCTGCCGCCTGCAAAATACAGACAGCAGCTTCAAAAGGTTGCCTAGCTTTTTTTCAAAATGTCCTTTACAAAGGATACACTTTAATTTTGAATTGGTGGCTTTTAATTTTTAATTTTGTGGTTCAGAAGAATTACTTTTCCTTTCAGAAATCTTATTATTAAGTTGCATGAAACTAAAATGATTAATAATTTCATTTACTATTTGTACTTTTGTTGCATCACTTTTCATTTTTAATCCAATGTGGGATGTAATATTTAATAAGTCGTTTTTGGTTAATTCTTCCAAAATGTTTATTATTGTTTCTCTGTCCTTATTTTTCAACTCTGAAATAACTTTTTCAAAATCTATGGAAGAATTACTTTGCTTATGAAATACTTTTTCTTTATCCTTATATTTCTTATATTCCTTTAAATCAATTAGAATGTTATCAAGCGCTTCACTAATTGAATAATTTTTATATAACTCCAATATTTTATCTATTTTCCCAATTAAACTTAGAATGTTATTAACTTTCAACCGATATTCACCTCCACTAACCCTAATCTTAATTATGCCATTATTATAATTTCTCCATTCTTGTTAGCATTTCAATTAAAATATCCAACATTAAATCACTTTGTTTATTTGCATTTTCACTCTTCACACCATAAACAGGGAAACCAGAGGCTGATGAAGTTGCAATACCATCACCATAGGTCAAATAATTTTCGAAGACCTCATTTCCAAATGTTCCTTTTAATGTAGTTAATCTATTACTTTGACTATATTTAGGTTCGCCTTTTCTTTCAACGACATTATTTGCAATAATACCCAATAATTCAGTTTTAGTGTAATCATCATCTAATGCCGAAAAGATTTTATTTAGCTCTTTAACTTTATTAGTAATCGAAAGTATACCATAAGTTGATAATTTATCTAAAATAGTCGGAATAATATAGTAATCGCTTGCATAGAGTGCATTTTGGGTAATAAAGTTGAGATTCGGAGGGCAATCAATAATAACATAATCATATTTGTGAGACTCAATTAAATTCTCAATAATATTTTTTAAAAACTTAAACTTGTAACTCTCTTTATTTAGTAAATTATTTTGATAGTTCGGTCTGGAAAAACTAGCAATGTCCATATCAGTGTATATTAAGTCCTGATGAGATGCTATCAAATCAATATTTTTATAATTTATTATACTATATCTATCCTGTCT
>NZ_JAQZSD010000166.1:0-1134 GCF_028674935.1 Lysinibacillus sp. CNPSo 3705
CTATTTTATAGATTGGAGAAAAGTGAATCAAGGCATCATTCAAAAGACAGTGACGATAAAAATACGTTCTGGTTTGACTTTAAAGGCTATATTGATTCAAATAAAAAAATCTACTAAAAACCCCGTAAATGTTAATTTTTCCTAACATCACGGGGTTTTCTTGGTTTGTATTGGACGCCATATAAAATGTTAAATAAATAGGTTCTATAATATTTGTTGGGGTAATCACACAATTTTATGCATAAAAAAGCACAGTATCACCATTTCTTATATACTTGAATTGTCTAGAAACAAGTAATAGAAAGGTGAACTATGCAAATGAATTTTAACATGAATATCCCAGGATTAAAAGATGTAGAGATTACAAAAGTAGAAGAAGTAGGCGATCGAATCGCATTGTATGTACAATTGCCTAAATGTACCCATCAATGTCCAGTTTGTAAAAAACAAACATCGAAAGTTCATGATTACCGTATACAAAAGATCAATCATTTAAAATGGTTTGAACGTCTAACTATTCTTTTCTATAAACGTCGTCGTTATGCTTGTGATTGTGGAAAGCGTTTCTCTGAAAAGTCCCCCTTCGTGGATAAATATCAACGTTACTCAAAGGAATGGAATCAAGTAGTAAGTATACGTGCTATTAAAGCTAAAACATTTAAAGAAGCTGCAGAAGTACTAGGCACATCAACCACGACGGTCATTCGACGTTTTAAAAAGGTAGCGAATAAACAATTAGTAGAGGGTGTACGTTTACCAAAAGCGATTGCGATTGATGAGTATAAAGGCGATACAGATGCAGGTACGTATCAGCTAATAATTGCGAATGCAGAGACGCGCGAACCGATTGACATTTTACCGAATCGTAAAAAAGAAACCATAAAAAATTACTTAAGTCAGTATGGAGCAGATGTTGAAATAGTAGTCATGGATATGAATCCAAGTTTTAAAGCAGCTGTTCGTCAATCATTAGGTCGACCAGTTATTGTGGCAGACCGCTTTCATTTTAGTCGTTATATCTATTGGGCAATGGACGAAGTGCGCCGACAAGTACAAAAAGAATGGGACAAATACAATCGCACAAAGTGTAAACGTATGCGTCATGTATTTTATAAACGTGCATCTAAATTATCA
>NZ_JAQZSD010000167.1:0-1103 GCF_028674935.1 Lysinibacillus sp. CNPSo 3705
TCTAACGATTCACATGCTCTAATAGTTGTTTCATCTTTAAAATGCCCAAAGAATGATTCTTGTGGCGCATTATCCCAACAGTTTCCTCGGCGTGACATGGACTGCCCTAAGCCCATTTTCTTTACTAAAGCTTGGAATTTTGGGTTCGTATAGTGGAAACCTTGATCCGAATGGATAAAGGCATCTTCCCTTAAATGGCGATGCTTCTTCAATTTATGTAACGTGTTGAGCGCAATGTCCATACTTAATGTAGATGATACTTCATAAGCTAAAATTTCATTTGTTTCGGCATCTTTTATCGTTGATAAATAAGCACGTTTACCGCCTCCATATGTTAAATATGTGATATCGGTTAGTAATACTTTTCCTGCCACACCTTGCTTGAAGTTGCGGTGTAAATTGTTAAGGCATGTGCGATGTTCCTTCGTTGCTTTTGCCATACGACGTGCTGGATTCGCTTTTCGAATTGGGCAGATAATATTAAATTTCTTCATAATGCGACGGATACGCTTTAAGTTGTACGTAATCTTATATTGATTTTCTAAGGTCATTTTAATTTGACGTGCACCTTTCTTATAACCTCGGAAGTGATACGCCTTTAAAATAATTTCTTTCACACCTTCATCTGCTTCATTCTGTTTTTGGCGACTTTGGATGGCTTCCTTACTAAAATATCGATAAAAACCAGAACGTGAAACACCTGTAATTTCACAAAGATAACGAACAAGACGCTTTAGTTGATACTTCTCTATGATTTGGTGGATGAGCTCGAATTTTTGGGTTGTAGTTATTTGGATTTCTTTCTCATCATCTGCCTTTCGAGTTGATCCAGCTTTTTTAAAAGTTCATTTTCAGCTTCTAATAATTTCATCTTCGCTTCTAAGCGTTCATATTTTTCTTCTAAACTTAATTCCCGTTCTAATGGACGACCTGAATGATGTTTTCTTGCATCCTCTAATCCCACCATCCCACGTTCTTTATATGTAGTACGCCAACGATAGGCCGCTTTATTTACGCGTGTCATGCCGATAATATCAATATCAAAACCTGCTTCAAGAAAAATTTCACGAGGGTATTTTCCCTTCTCAAATTCATCTATAAAG
>NZ_JAQZSD010000168.1:0-1043 GCF_028674935.1 Lysinibacillus sp. CNPSo 3705
CGATAAAAAAGATGCACTAGTCATCGCTCGCTTATTAAAGGATGGACGTTTCAGTTATCCACGTATACTGAAAGACATTGAAGCTGAGCTTCGTATTGGCTCCACTCTTCGTTCAAAATTGACGGAGGATTTGGCTAGTATCAAAAATCGAATCATTCGTTGGCTTGATCGCTACTTTCCAGAGTTTACTCAAGTTTTTCCTAATTTCGGGAAGATGGCACTTGCAACACTAGAAATGACGCCATTACCAAAAGATATTAAAGAGAAATCAGCTGAAGATCTAGTCTTTCTTTACCGACAGGTAAAGGGAATGAGAGCCCCACAGTTACCGAAAGCCAAGCTTCTTATTGAAGCCGCGAAAAACTCTATCGGACTGACAGAAGGAACACAGATGGCCCAACACGAAATCGCCACGCTCTTACGTCAGTATCGGTTATTAGAAACCGAAATTGAAACTGTAAATGATCAATTAGCAGCAATGGCACAAACAACAATCGAATATGAAATATTGGCTTCAGTTCCTGGTTTAGGAGACGCGACAATAGTTGATTTACTATCAGAAGTAGGAAGCTTCTCACTTTATGAAAATCCACGCCAACTTATAAAACTAGCGGGATTAACATTACGTGAAAGCTCGTCCGGTCAACATAAGGGACAAAAACATATCTCTAAACGAGGACGAAAGAAGCTCAGAAACACCCTATTCAAAGTAATAGTACCGCTAATTCGTCACAACGAAGCGTTTAAACAGCTTCATGAATATTACACAACAAGACAACAAAATCCCTTAAGGGGAAAGCAGTCAATGGTGATACTCTGTGGTAAATTACTGAAGGTATTACATGGAATATGCAAAAAGAAAGTCTTTTTTAACGAGCAACATATGATGAAGGACCTCTACTGTCTCGCAGAGGCAGCGTAATCAATTTTTTCATCGAACTATAAAAAGAAGGATGACACGGAGAAGCCAGCAAAATAACTAAACTCAGACTATGAGTCTCTGGGGCAGCATAGCAGGCCTCTGCCTTATGAATAGACCGAAC
>NZ_JAQZSD010000169.1:0-1042 GCF_028674935.1 Lysinibacillus sp. CNPSo 3705
CGATAAAAAAGATGCACTAGTCATCGCTCGCTTATTAAAGGATGGACGTTTCAGTTATCCACGTATACTGAAAGACATTGAAGCTGAGCTTCGTATTGGTTCTACTCTTCGTTCAAAATTGACGGAGGATTTGGCTAGTATTAAAAATCGAATCATTCGTTGGCTTGATCGCTACTTTCCAGAGTTTACTCAAGTCTTTCCTAATTTCGGGAAGATGGCACTTGCGACACTAGAAATGACGCCATTACCAAAAGATATTAAAGAGAAAACAGCTGAAGAGCTGGTCTTTCTTTACCGACAGGTAAAGGGAATGAGAGCCCCACAGTTACCGAAAGCCAAGCTTCTTATCGAAGCCGCGAAAAACTCTATTGGACTAACAGAAGGAACACAGATGGCCCAACACGAAATCGCCACGCTCTTACGTCAGTATCGATTATTAGAAACCGAAATTGAAACTGTAAATAATCAATTAGCTGAAATGGCACAAACGACAATGGAATATGAAATACTGGCTTCAGTTCCTGGTTTAGGAGACGCGACAATCGTTGATTTACTTTCAGAAGTAGGAAGCTTCTCACTTTATGAAAATCCACGCCAACTTATAAAACTAGCGGGATTAACATTACGTGAAAGCTCGTCTGGTCAACATAAGGGACAAAAACATATCTCTAAACGAGGACGAAAGAAGCTTAGAAACACTCTATTCAAGGTTATAGTCCCGCTTATTCGTCATAACGAAGCGTTTAAAAAGCTTCATGAATATTACACAACAAGACAACAAAACCCCTTAAGGGGAAAGCAGTCAATGGTGATACTCTGTGGTAAATTACTGAAGGTATTACATGGCATCTGTAAAAAGAAAGTCTTTTTTAACGAGCAACATATGATGAATGACCTCTACTGTCTCGCAGAGGCAGCGTAATCAATTCTTTCATCGAACTATAAAAGAAGGATGACACGGAGAAGCCAGCAAAATAACTAAACTCAGACTATGAGTCTCTGGGGCAGCATAGCAGGCCTCTGCCTTATGAATAGACCGAAC
>NZ_JAQZSD010000170.1:0-1039 GCF_028674935.1 Lysinibacillus sp. CNPSo 3705
ATCTATAATAGAATACTTAGAAACTTTATCAAATATTGAAGAAGAAGAAATTGTAATAATTATTAACTTTAACGATGATGCAGAAACTTGTAAGAATTATTTGAATGAAAATGGTTATGATTTTGAGTTTATACCGCGCACGCCGATTGATGAAGGTCTAAATAATTCGTTTGTCTTACGATGTATATTAAATATGATTAACGATCCATTTTATTCAGTGTATAATCTATGTTTAGATTTGAATGTAGAGCTAGAGGATGAAACGAAACAAGTTGAATCTATAATAGAAGTATTAAGAAGTTCTATATTGGATTTTGATAATACTAAAAACAAATTAGACAAATTAACAGAAATAATTAATATACAATTAACTTCAGAGGAAATAAGTCGTTTTTATGAAACATATAGTGATAGAAGATATTGTATATCGTTTATAAAAAGCAAAAAAAAGCATAAGGTTATGACTGTTTTTGCAACTAAAGGTTTAGAGTTTGATAGGGTAATTGTAAGAGCAAGTGACTATGATTTTTCAACAAAAAATATATCTAATAATCATTATGTTGCTTTAACGAGGGCTAAAAAGCAGGTTATAATTATTGAACACGAAGAGTTTTATATAGAGTATTTAAATGAGATACTAGCTAAAAAGAGTATAAGTAACCTTGATGAAGTCGTTATTATAAAGTAATCTTGTCTCCGTAAAAAATTTTATAACCCTGCTATTTCCTGGTTAGTATATATTTATTGGAGGGGTGAAAACCCCTTCAAAGGTCTAATATATAAGCACTCTGTATAAGGTATGTAAGCATAGCCGGCGACTCCATTTTTACCAGCTTATAAACAGCGGTATATCAACGATCTTCGAGGTTAGGGATATTGAACGGGAGTGGAACTCTTGATCAGTATCCCTTTTCTTATCCCTATTTTTTAAAATTAATTTTGGATGTATTATAGATAAGTGGACATACCTCGGTTAAATCAATAGAATTAAACATAAGAGAGGACGTGTCCGACCATGAGTCAAAAAAAGTACAATAAA